>CAYXEY010000099.1:0-11800 GCA_964464105.1 uncultured Planctomycetaceae bacterium | reverse complement strand
CCAGCCCAAGACCAGTTTCGAGCTTCAGACCAATGGGTCCATTCGTGTGGTCGTCCGCGACGGCGAACAGGAGCTGGTCGAGCAGTTCAAGAACGTCGATGAAATGAAAAATAACCGGCCGGAGTTATACAAGAAGTATCAGAAGCTTCAGAACAAGCCCACCGGCAAGTAGCATGGCGTCCTCCCAAGGCGGAGGACGAGACGTGTAAACAAGCTCCCACTCCACCGACCTTGAGGATGCATCGCCAGGTGCAACCACGAGGTCACGCAAGGCCGTGGACGACACCGACGCCCGCCCAGGGAGTCGTACGTCGCTCGCGGCCTTTGCTTTTTTTACGGATCGCGTGTCCGTATTCCGGGCCTCGGGAAACACTTTGGGACGGTCGCGTCCACTACTGCTCGCGTTATCAGCCCAGCTATCGGGTGCGCACCAGAATCGGCGGGTTTTTCAAGATACATCGCAACACGACACGCCGGGGAGGCATATAATTAACCGCGTAGCCGAATTGCCCCTGGTGGAGTCAATGAGATGGTATTGAAGCGAAAGTCTGCACAGAATCGTGGATTCACGCTGATTGAGTTGCTGGTGGTCATTGCGATCATTGCGCTGCTGATCGCAATCCTGCTTCCATCGCTGAACGCGGCGAAGCGCGAGGGAATACGAACCCAGGGGCTGGCCAATCTAAGGTCGATTGGCCAGGCGTCAATTACATACGCCACGGATGACGCGAAGAACTTGTTCATCCCGGTGCATCCTGCAGCGCAATTCTGGTTGGAAGATGGTTACCTCGAATATGGCGGAAACGCCGGCAGCGTTCCTGCCTTTGCAGCGACGACGAATCCGCAAACGGATTGGGGTGCGCCCACCCGGCCGCTCAATCGAATCCTGTACGGACCCGGTGTAGGACCTGGAACTGATTTCAAGCTGTTTCAGGACCCGGCGGACACAGGGTTTGCAGATTCATCGGGCTTCGATCCGGCAAACATCCTTGCATGGCCCAATTGGCTCAACCAGCCCGTCTGGCAGCTTACCGGCGCAAGCTATGCTGCCAACTGTTTCCGCAATTACGGCTCCAACCCACCGTCATTCTTTGGTCCCTATCTGCGGCCACACTCCCGCATACCGAACACATCAGAGACAATCGGCTATATCCAGGCGCCGGGACTGTCGGCTGCGGCGAACACCATTCAATTCGGCCAGACCCCTCCCGAAAACGTCATGGGCTGGAATGGCAAACTTGGCAAGTTCAACGTGGCGTTTTGCGACGGCTCTGGCTCGACGGTCAGCATGCTGCATACCGATTTCAAGCCACCGGTCACAGGTCCCCAGCAGAATCTCATGTTGCGCGGCCCCAATTGGCGCTGGGATTGCCTGGGCGACAAGTTGATTCCGGAGCCGTGATCTAACAGGCGGACGAATATTCCGGGTCTTGTGTAGCAAAACGCTGCGGAGTTATCGATGCATCTGCCCTTCATGTCGTCGGCTGCTTCGTCCGGTGGGTCAGGCAAGCTTATTGGCGTCGGCGCACTGGTCGTTGTAGCGGTCGTCGGGCTCATTTACAGCTTTTCAGCCTTCAGCAGTGGCGATTCCATTTCGCCGGTCACCGAGTCAGCGGATGGTCAAGCCACCATGCGCAAGCTGACTTGCGGAAAGTGCGGATACGAAGAAGAGGTGACCTCGGCCGAGTACAACGACCGAATGAAGAATCGGGAGGATCCCAACAAGTGGTTGGAGTGTCCGAAGTGTCATGAGAATGCCGTTCAGCGGGCCTCGTCTGGAAAACCCTTTGGGGCGCCTGTCGTTCCGGATGCACCGGCAGCGGAGCCGGAGTCGGCCGCACCCGAACCAACCCAGTCGGATCCTGAAGCGCCGGCCCAGCCCAAGGTGGGCAATCGATCCCAGTCGCCGGGTTCGTAACCGCTTATTTCAAATTAGTTGTTTATTCGGAAGCAGCCAGGATCGCGTCGACGATCCGCTCCGCCGCGTGGCCATCCCAGAGTTCCGGGCGGCGATCGGTTGGCGTGGGGTTTGCGCGGATGTAGCGATACGCCGAGAGTATCGCTTGCTGCGACGGCTCGACCAGTCGATTGGTGCCGTCGGTGATTGTGGCCGGGCGCTCGGTGTTTTCGCGCAGCGTCAGGCAGGGCACGCCGAGAATCGTGGTTTCCTCCTGGATGCCGCCCGAATCGGTCAGCACCAGGGCCGAGTCCGCGGTCAACTTCAAAAAGTCGAGATAACCCAGCGGCTCCGGCGTCTTCAGCGACTTGATCGCCGCGACGCGGGACTCAAGCCCCAGCGCGGTCATGTTCTTCCGCGTTCGCGGGTGCATCGGAAACACGATCGGCATGTCCTTGGCGATGACCGCGAAGGCGTCGAGGATCGATCCGAGCGTCTTGGCGTCATCCACGTTGCTCGGACGATGCAGGGTGACCACGGCGTACTGCTTTGGCGAAATTTCAAGCTCAGTCAGGATCGTTGATTGATCGGCGCGCTTGCGATTGGCCAGCAGCGTATCGATCATCACATTGCCGACGAACTTCACCTTCGCATCGGGAATGCCCTCCTTGCGAAGGTTTTCCATGCCCGAGCGTTCGCTGACCAGCAGCAGATCGCTGATCGAATCGGTCAGCAGGCGGTTGATCTCTTCGGGCATCGATCGATCGTAACTTCGCAGACCCGCTTCCACATGGGCGACCTTTACGCCGAGCTTCACCGCCACGATGGCGCACGCAATGGTGCTGTTCACATCGCCGACCACGATGACCCAGTCGGGTTTGTGCTCGATGACGACCGGCTCGAAGCGCTTCATGATCTCGGCGGTCTGCACGGCGTGGCTGCCCGAGCCCACCTCAAGGTTGATGTCGGGCGCGGGAATGCCCAGGTCGCGAAAGAAGAGGTCGCTCATCTTTTCGTCGTAATGCTGTCCGGTATGAACGAGCAGGGCTTCGATTCGCTTTGATTTGGCGAAGGCCGCCATGAGCGGGGCGATCTTCATGAAGTTGGGGCGGGCCCCGCAGATGCAAATGACCTTGAGCATGCGTTCGATCTCGCCGGAAGGGTCGTGCGTCATGCAGCGACCGTCAGAGTATATCGTCGCGCGGGTGGGGTCCGATTGCTGAGGACCTGATCGTCAATATGCATTTCAACGGGTGCCAATCGCGGAACGCGGAAGTTGGAACGCGGAACCCAGATTTCGCATTTCCGCGTTCCGCGTTCGCACTTCCGCGTTCAGGCGCTGGGCAGTGCCACCCCGCGTGCTGTCGGGTCGACGACCCGACCTACTGGTGCATCCTCTTTTATTGGAAGCGCAGCTTTCGCGCCTCGCCTCCACGTGGTCCGCGATTGAACCGCCCTCCGCCGCGGGATTTTTGACTGATACCGGCCTCTGGCCATCCCGATAAGCCGACGGTGTTAGCGGTCGCCGCATTTGCGCGTCGACCGCCCGGTGAAGGGAATCCATCCGTGCGATCGTGGAACCTGCCATGGGCGGGTCACACATCACGCGGAACCAAAGAGCGCCATGCGACCACGGACGGTCTATCGCAAACCACTCGTTTTGCACCCTCGCGCGAGGCTGCTCGTCGCCGTTGCGCTGTGCGGCGGCTGCGTGGAGCTTCCGCCGGCGGGCAAGATGAAGCTGGCCGATGCCGAGAAGTCCTACCGGGCCAACGACATCCGCAAGGCCACGCAGACGCTCGACGAAATCATTCGCGAGTTCCCCGAATACAAGGAATCGGCCCTCGCTTATTACCTGCGGGCGCTCTGTCACGAGCGATCAGATCGCGTGGTAGACGCGGGTCGCGATGTGCAGAAGTGCATCGCCCTGTCGACCAATCGCACGCTGACCGCCAAGGCCCGGGCTATGGCCGGTGCGTTTTACTTCGATTCCGGCAATGTGGCCGCCGCCGTCGAGCAATACGCCAAGGCCGTCGACGGGCTTCCCAAGGAGCCGCCGGCGGACATCGTTCGCTATCGCTACGGCGTCTGCCTTCAGCGGCATTCCGAGTGGGACAACGCCCGCAAGCAATTCGAAATCGTCGTCCGCGATTATTCGAACAGCCAGGCGGCATCGTGGGCGCGGCGCATGCTCGAATGGCGGCACGAGTTCTTCAGCGTGCAGTGTGGCGTGTTTCGCGATCGCGGTGCGGCCGCCTCGCTGGCAGGCAGGCTGACGTCGGCGCGATTGAACGGCTGGACGGAATCACAGAGGCGCGACGGCGGAACGATGCAGGTGGTCTTCAGCGGTCGGTACAAAACCTACGAACAGGCGAAAGCAGCAATTGCGTCCGTGCGGCGAATTGCCCCGGATGCGACGGTGGCGCCCTGAGTGACCCCGAAATGGGCGGGCGTCGGGAGAGTGACGATGATGGTTCAAAGTCTGATGACAGTCGTGAATCTGCGGCGCGTGGCCATTGCCACCGCCCTCATGTCGGTGCTGAGTTCGACCGGTTGCAGCCGCAATGAGCACTGCATTCCCGATCATGCCCCGGCCAGGCCTTCAGCGATGTACCAGGCCCCGCCGGCGGTGACCGACATTCCCGAGCGGACGATCGACCGGCCGCGTTACCGCATCGCGCCGGGCGATCAGCTCGAGATCATCTACCACGTCAAGAACATTCCCACGCCGGGCGGCTACAAGCTGAAGATCGAAGACCGCGTCAAGATTCAGTTTCCGTTCCAGGAAGAGTTGAACCAGACGCTGACCGTCGGCAGCGATGGCAAGATTCGCTGTCTGCTCAATGGCGACGTTGTTGTACTGGGTCTGACCACGCAGGAAGTGGAGCGCAAGCTCCGCGAGACTTACTCGACGAGCCTCCGCGAGCCGGAGCTGACCGTCACGGTCGAGGCGGCCAACGTGAAGATCGCGGAGTTGAAGAAGGCTATTACCACGGCACCACGCGGACAGTCGCGACTCGTGCCGGTCAAGCCGGACGGCACGATCGATCTGCCCTACATCGGGCAGGTCATGGCCGCAAGCAAGACGGTGGATGAACTGAAGCGCGAACTGGACGGGCTGTACGCCAAGAATGAGCTGGAGGAGATCGAAGTCACGGCTCAATTGCTCGAATTCGCCAAGAAGCGATTCTTCGTCATGGGCGAGGTGCTCAGCCCGGGACCGATCGAGTCGGAGACGCCGCTGTCGCTCTTCCAGGCGATCATCTCGGCCGGCGGACCGAACACGCGTGCCGATCAAAGCAACGTGCTCGTCGTGCGCCGCGACATGCTGCCGGTGCCAGAGGCGGTGGTCGTGGACATGAACGACCTGCTTGAGCGGAAAAAGCCCGGCCCAGGCGGCTATCTTCCCGATGGGAGCGGATTCCGGCACGACCTCTATCTGGCCGACGGCGACATTGTCTTTGTGCCGCCTTCGGGCATGGCCAAGGCCAACGACTGGATCGACCAGGTCTTCACTCGCGGCATTCGCTCGGTGCTGCCGTACTCCGCGAACGTGGGCCTGAATTACAGCTATGAACTGCGCAGTGCGCCGGTCACGGTGAAGAACAAGCAGATTGGCTGGCCGAGCATCAATACGCAGTTGGGGCCGTGAGAAATCCAAGGGACGAAGGCACGTAGGCACTGAGGAACGAAGAGAAGGACTGAGAGCTTAATTCCCATGCATGATCCTCATTCAAACAAGTCGGCGCGCGAGTTGGTAGGCGTCTTTTTCCGACACTGGAAGATGATGCTGGCCACCGTGGTGGTTTTGACTGGTGGTACCTGGCTGGCATGCTCCTTGATTGCGACGCCAGTATATCGCAGTCAGGTGAGCCTGATCTTCAAGGAACCGCGGAATGACAATGCGACGTCGGTCGATTCGTCCGAGCGGAACTTGGAAGTGTTCGTCAAGGCCCAGCAGCAGATCCTACAGTCCGACCTCGTCATGGCGCGGACCAAAGTGATTGCTGAAGACGAAGCCCTTCGCTCGCAATGGCTCAACCTGCGCTCGGAGTTGGACACCGCCCAGCGCACCGGGCAGAACGTCACACTGATCCAACAGCGCATCGATGAGTTCCTCACCCGCGGCGCCGGCAAGCAGGAGGGCACGGTTTCATACCGGGTCAACGAGCTGCTGGAGCACGATCAGGAGGAATTGCGCAAGTTCAAGAAGTCGATCGAGCTGGAGACGCCGGGCGGCGAACGCGTGGCGTTGACCGAATCATTCGTGGTGAAGGTGGATCGTCCGGGGCCGAAGTCGCGGGCGGAGTCGTACAAAGATGCCCACTACGCCGCGGACGTCCTCGCGGACATGTACATGGTTCGCCATCGCCAGTTGCAGACGGCCCTGACGGCGCCGGCGGCGAAGGTCATGCAGACGGTCATCGATGAAATCGACAAGGATGTCGAGACCAAGCGGAAGAACTACGAGGCGTTCGTTCAGAAGTATCCGAGCGACATCGGCGTGCTGGAGCAATTGACCAAGAGCGGCGCCGAGCAAGGCGTGCAGATCGTACTCACCAAGATTCGAGAGGAAGACGCCCGCCTGCAGCTTCGGTTGGCCAAGGCCAGGGCGTTGCAGGAGGTCATTGCGAAGGATCTGCCGGCGGCGGCATCCGGCGAAGGGGGTATTGAGGCCCTGTCAGAGGATGAGTTGACGAATGTCGCGATGAATCTTGCTCCGGAAGTGCTGGCGGACAATCCCGTGGTATTGTCCATTCGAGGCAAGGTAGCCGAGGCCGCGGCCAAGCGGGCCAAGCTGTCGGCGCAATACACGCCCGAGGCCCGCAACATGCGATTCCTGGCCGAGGAAATGACCCAGCTCAAGCGGCAGCTTGCACAGACCGTGATCGGTTACACGCAAAGCCTGAAGGTCACGATCAAGGCGGCCGAGGAACAACTCGCCAAGAATCGCGAAATCATGCGGACCACGCTCGAAGAGCAGAACGAAACCACGCGCAAGCTCGCCGAGTACATCCGCAAGAAGAACGATCTGGAAACGGCCGAGCGGCAGTTGGCTGACCTGAAGAAAGAGCGCGTCAGCGCCGAGGCCAGCAGCCTGCGGGCCCGCGACATGGTCACCATTCGCAAGCTCGACGAAGCCAGCATGCCGAATCCGGCCAAGCCGTCCAGCCCGAAGACGATGTTGTGGACGCTGGGCGCGCTCATTGCCAGCGTGCTGCTGGGCACGTCAATGGCGTTCGGACGGGATCACTTTGATCACTCGCTGCGATCGACCGACGAAGCTGAGCGCTACCTGGGCATCCCGGTGGTCGGCACGGTTAAGCGGTACGGCGGCGGATTAGTGGCAGGGGCGTAAGTAGACTTACTCCTACAGGGATTTGTAGCTATGTCGCGAAAAAACAAAAGAAACAAGCCGAACGGACCCGAGTCCGACCCGCAGCACATCAACGGCGGCAATGGCGGCGATGAATCCAGCGGCGCCGACGAACTCCGCGGCGTGTCTGATGACCTCTCATGGGTCAACGGCGCGACCGAATACGCTGAGCCGTTAGATGACGAACGCCTCGTCGATCCGCTGGCTGATCCCGATGCGTCCGGGCCGGAGCCTGAGCCTGAGCCGGAGTACGAGATTCCGGTGTCGACGCCCAAGAATGCGCCCAAGCAGATGGTCGCTGCCACAATCGAAGCGCCTGCGCCGATCGGCGCCGTCGCTAATCGCACGTCGCTGCGCTGCCGGATTCGCGAGGAATCGGAGGCCGAGATCTCGCAGATCTGGAGCCACGTGTTCTTTTCGGCGGACCACGCGCCGCCGCGCGGCATGGTCGTCACTGCGGCGCGACGCGGCGACGGTGCATCGCATATTGCCACATCGCTGGCGATTCTCGGGGCCACCACCAATCGCGAGCTGCGCATCGCCCTGGTTGATTTCAACGTGCGCAATCCCAAGGTTGCCGAACTGATGGGCCTGAAGGCCGCGCCGGGCGTGACGGATGTCCTTGAAGGCCGCTCGACCCTCGAAGGGGCGTTGCAGGCAGTCATGATGCCCGGCGGTGGTGAGTTGCACGTGCTGACCGCCGGAATGACCGCGGCCCAACCGCTGGCCCTGATGCGCAGCCGGCAGCTTCAATCAACGCTGGCGCGACTGCTCGAGCGCTATGACCACGTGATCATCGATACGCCGACGATCAACTCGTTCCCGGATGCGAACGTCGTGGGCCAGATGGCCGGCGGCGCGCTGATCGTGGCGCGATCGGGTCAGACTCCGCGCGAGACCATCGCCGAGGCCAAGAAGCGCTTCGATAACGGCGGTGTGAAGGTGCTGGGCTTGGTGCTCAATCAGCGGACCGATCCGATTCCGGATGCGCTGTATCAGATGATCTGATTTGTGGAACGGGCCAATGGCCTGTTCTACCTATTAAGAAAAACAGGCCATTGGCCTGTTCCACAAGGACACGGATGTCTCAATCGGCACTGGCATCACAGCGATTTCCCGTTGTCTGGGTTGCTCTGCTGGCATTCGGTCTGCTCGGCGCCATCGCGGCCGGGGCGATGACTGCCGGAGCGGAGGCCATCCCGTTTCTATGGGCCGGTTTGCTCGCGGCGGCGGCCTTCGGCTTCGTGGCCATTCGCGGCGACCTGCTGACCGCCGTGCTGGCCTGGTTTGCTACGCTCATTTTTCTGCATGAAGAGTTCTGGCGCGATGCGGACAGTGCATTCTTCGCGCTGACCATTCCGCGCATCGGCATCGTCGTGCTCATTGCGCTATTCGTGTTCATGATTGTGACGGGACAACTGCGACCTCGGCTCGTCTGGCCGGTCGGCTGGCTGTTACTCGCGATCGTGGTCTATTTCACGATCTCGGCGGCTGCCAGTGGATTTGAAACGCGCTCGCCCATCACGGTCCACTACCGGCTCATCGGCGGCTACGTGTTTCCGTTCGTCGTGTTTCTGCTGGTGCTGCACGGGCTGCGCAACGAGGCAGATTACCGGCGCATCGCCGTCTTTTTCGCCGGACTGGGCGTCTATCTTACCTTCATCGCGTGGTGCGAGCGGTTCGAGCTGTACGGCCTGATCTTCCCGCGCTACATCGCTGACGCCGGCGTGGGCATTCACTGGGGCCGCGTCCGCGGACCATTCGTGATGTCGCCCGCCATGGGCCTCGCCCTCATTTACTGCTTCTTCAGCAACCTCGTGCTCGCCCGGCAGAGTCGCCTGTCCATCCGCACCGCGCTGTGGATCTGCAATCTGCTGATGCTCCCCGCGATCTTCTGGACCAAGACCCGCTCGGTCTGGCTGTCGATGGTGGTTTGCGGTGCAATCTGGCTCTTATGCTCGAAGCGGCGCATCGCAAGGGCGGTGACCGTGCCGGCGCTGCTGGCTGTCGCACTGATCGTCGCAGTCGTGAACATGGAAGGCCTTCTCAGCGAAGACCGCGAGCGCGGCGGCGTGACCGACCTCGACCCGATCCTGATGCGCATCGGCCTCGCCCAGATGAGCTGGCACATGGTCGCCGATCATCCGCTGACCGGCGTCGGCTTCGGACACTTCCGCGATCATGCCCCGCGCTTCGCGCAGGATCCGAGCAGTCCGTACTTCGCCTTCAGCTCGACCGCGATGGAGCACAACAACATGCTCTCGGTGCTGGCTGAGACGGGCATCATCGGGCTTGCACTGTACGTGACCGTCATCGTGCTTCTGATTGCAATCAGCATTCAGCTCTATCGCAAACTGCCTGCATCTGCGCCCGGGTTCATCAATCGCGACCTGCTGGTGCTGTACTGGATTCTCGCGGCAGCGTTTTTGATTGACGGCTTCTTCCGCGAAACCAGCGACAATCCGTTCGCGAACTGTCTGTTCTTTGGGCTTTCAGGGGTGATCGCGGCGTTGAACATTCTGCTGGGGCGGCGTCCGATTCGGGCCACGGCTCGATTCCCGGCGGTGGGCAAGGTGGGCGTGAAAACCGAACGTCAGAGCGCGAGGTTGCCGGTTCGCATCACTGCCAGACGATGAGCCAGTATTAGTGGAACGGCGTCGCAGGAAGATGGGGGTTCACTCGCGCACGGCACCCTCACCCCATTCCTCTCCGTCGAGGGAGAGGGAGTGCGAGACGGGGACAGCCGATGATCTCGGCGATACAACTACCGCCCATGGCTGAACGCGAACCGCCGCTGGAGAAAGTCGTGCTGGTGCCGATCGTGGATGAATCCGCGCCGGGCGGGTTCTTCGCCAATGCGCGCATTCAGAAGGCGATGGGAACCTATCTCCCCGCGACGGTCGCATTTCGGTTCATCAATTTTCTTCGCAATCTGATCCTGGCCCGGCTCATGCTCAAGCATCAGTTCGGCCTGATGACGCTGATTCAGCTCGCTGTCAATGTGATGACGCCGCTGTGCAGCTTCGGACTGGCGGAGGCGGCGACGCGCTATATCCCCCAGCACGAGACCCGCGGCACGTTGGCCGCATTTCTTCGGCGGGCCACGATCCTCATTGCGACCTTCAGCGTATTCGGCATCGGCTTGATGCTCATTTTTCCCGCGCAGATCGGACAGTTCTTCTATGCACAGCGAGACACCGATCCAAATGTGACCGCTGCCTTCGCGGCCGATGCCCCGGCACTGGCCAGCGCGTCTGCGCTTGTAGTTGCCATGCTGGTGGCCTACTTCTTCGAGTTGGCCATCCTTAAGGCGCTGCGGATGTTCACGGCGTTGTCGGTAATGGAGACCGTGCACGGGGCGCTGTTTCTGGGCATCACCATTCTCGCGGTCGTGCTGGGCCGGCGCAGCGCGCTGACCATGACTATTGTCTATGCGATCGCGCTGCTGCTGCCGACCGTGGTGATGGGCGTCATGCTCTATCGCATCATCGGGCGCTGGACGGCGCAGCAGACTCCGCTGACACACAGCGGAGCATCGCAGGCGATGCTCCGCTTCGGCATGTGGTCGGCCATCGCCGGCGTGACCTGGCAGGTGATGGTGTACTACCCTTCGTGGCATTTGAACAAGGTGCGCGGACCGGACGTTGTCGCGGTGTTCAACGCCGCCCGGCAGATCGGCAATCTGGTGCTGATCGGGGCCATGTCGATCGTCGCGGTCATCGCCAGCGCGGTCACCAAGACTTGGGAAACCAAGGGGCGCGAGGCCGCTGACCGGCAATGGTCGCTGGCGTTTCGGGCCGGAGGGCTGGTGCTGTTCATCCTGTGCGCGGGCATCGCACTGCTCAAGCGGCAGGTGATGCCGATGTTCGGCAAGGCCTATGTCGATGGGGCGGACATACTGCCGCTGCAGGTGCTGTTCTTCCTGCTGGGGTCGCATTTGGCCTTTCTGGTCATTCACTTTCAGTTGATTGAAAAGAGCCGGCTGCTGGTGTGGCCATGGGTTGTTGGCGTCGGGGCGAATGCGGCGCTGGCCTGGTGGCTGGCCGGGGCGACGCCGTCGGCTTTGCAGACATCGCGCCTATGGGAGGCATTGGCAAATCCTGTCTATTTCATACTGCGTCCGGGTTGGCTCGACGATTCAGGGTTGCGGGCCGCCTCGTGGTGCGGCGTGCTGGCGATCGGCGTGTCGCTGTCGGTCTGCCTCATGCTGATGCGCATGGAAGGACGGAAGCTGGATCGCGGAAGTATCGCAATCGTGGTGGCGTCATTTCTACTGGCGACGCGCGGACGCATCCTCGGCCCGGCGACTCTGGTGGTGATGCTGCTGGCAGCGATGACGCCGGTCTTTTTCAGCATGGCCGAGCGGAAGGAGCTCATGGGGGTCTTTAAGGGCGCGTGGAGTCATGTGCCGCGATGGGGGAAGCCACAGTAAGCGAGGATCGGTCGGTGGCATGACCGCGGCTGTTGGCGGCCATGGCGAAGGGTGGGACTGCGTGTCCGAAAGCATGGTCGCCAGAGGCCGCGAC
>CAYXEY010000098.1:0-11816 GCA_964464105.1 uncultured Planctomycetaceae bacterium | reverse complement strand
GCTTCGTACGAAAGGAATCCGATCCAGCCACCCGGAAACGGAATGGTCGGATCAGTCTCCATATTCGGACCGGACGCGAGCATTTGCCGTATCGCCAAGAATGGGTCGCGATCAGCATTCGCCGGAATCGAGACCTTTGCGACAGGCTGCAAGCCAATGACGCTGAAGCGGCCGCCCTGGCCTGACACTGCTTCAAGCAGCACGCCGTCTGGGAACCGCGCCACGGCGGCGCGTAAGGAGTCGCGATCGACGGCCGGATGAACCCGGCGCGAGGCGATTCGGACCTGTGATTTGGACCCAACGGCCGCCATGCGCGGCAGTATAGGGCCTAATCCTCAGAGTCCCCTGAGGGTCAGGGTGCCGTCCCGGCTGATAAGCACGAAAGGGCCTGTCTCCAGCCCGAAAATGGACAAACTAGCCTTGAGGAACCGGCCCCTCATTAGGTATAATCAATAAAGCGGTTCGCCCACGGCGAGCCGCCAGTAGGGGGACACGTCGTCGGGGGGCGGCGTGTAGTGGAAGTGCCTGCCTATAGCGTCGTAAAAGCGGAAAGGCCAGGAAATGGATCCGAGACGCATGGAAGAGCGTGTCATTGTGTCGACTGTTTCGCCGGTACATCAGCAGCGGCAGACCGCGCTGTGGATCATCGCCATTTTTCTGGCGATCATCGCCACCGTGCTGCTGACGCGCGGAACCAATGGCCCGCTCGGCGCGACGCCGGCGATGGGCGATGCACCGATGGCCGGCGCGCGCGGCATCTTCGCCTTCACCGGACAGATCGATCAGAACCGCTATGGTCTCTTCATGATGGACGTCGACAGCAGCAACGTGTGGTGCTACGAATATCTGCCGGGCTCGCGCAAGCTGAAGTTGGTCGCGGCCCGCTCATTCCTCTATGACCGCTACCTCGAAAACTACCAGACCGACGAGCCCAAGCCGGCGACGGTCAAGCTTATGCTCGAGCGCGAGCGTCAGGCCCAGGGGCGCAATTCGGGATTTGCAGACGCCGGTCGAGATGAACCGGCCGGCAAGGCCCTCGATACAGACGATCCGGTGGACGCCAATCCGCCCTATGATGATGGTGAGGGGGCGATCGAAGCGGCCGACATGGGTTCTGATCATGCCGATCACGAACCCGAGCCGGAGCAGAAGGCCGCAGTCCCGGAGGCGCCCGCGCCCGTCGTGGTGCGCTCGAGTCCGCCGCCGCCCGCACCGATGCCGATTCAACCGGCGGTGACTCCGCCGGCCGGTAAATCGCCCCCGACTTCCGGAAGCGGCGCCGCGCCGCTGGAGGAGCTGAAGGAAATCCCTGCAAAGAAACCCTGATCAGCCCATGAGGTTGACAGAGGAGGCCCCGCCGATGGCTCAACAGTTTTTATCGATCGAACAGGTTTGCAAGACCCTGGGCGTCACGGAAGACGACGTCAAGAAGATGGTCGGTGACGGCCGGCTTCGTGAGATGCGCGACGGAGGCAAGCGACTCTATCGCGTCGAAGACGTTGAGCGCATCCGCAGCAAGGAAGGCAGCAGCATCGTCGATTTGTCGCTCGGCGATCAGGCCAATCTTGATGAATCGGAGTCTTTCGCCTCGGCGCTGTCAAGCCTGGCTGATTCGTCATCCAGCTTGAGCATCCTCGACGACGTGGGCACGCCCGGCCCCGCGTCCGAAGGCGGATCGTCGATATCACTATCCAGTTCCGACATCAACCTCGAAGGTATTCCCGAGCAGCTTCCATCGCAGAAACCCAAGACGCCGCCGAAGCCCAAGCAGGTTGCCGGCGATTCGCTCTCCTCAGAGATTGCCCTGTTGGCCGAGGACGATGCGGGTGACAAGGCTTCGCTGAAGAGCGCTGAAGACATGCCGGACCTCGGACTGTCCGGGTCTGACGTGATCAAGCTCGATTCGAGCGACGACGTCCGCAAGAAGTCCAAAGAAGACACGCGCATTACGCCGGCGGCCAAAGCAGGCATCAGCGTATTCGACGATGATGAATTGGAAGTCGACACCGATCCGATGGGCAAGACCCATGTCGCTCCGGCCGTCGAGGATTTCGACGCCGTCGGCAGCGGAAGCGGTCTGCTCGATCTGACCCGCGAAAGCGACGACACCAGTCTTGGCGCTGAGCTGCTCGACGTCATTTCGCCGACTGAGGCTGCCGAGACCGAGGCAGAGACGGCTGTGGCCGATGACGCCGTCGTTGCGACCGTCACCGAAGATTCCGCGGGCGACAGCGCCTTCGGCGAGGCCGGCGCGGCAACGGCCGTGGCTGCGCCCGTCGCGGTTCGACGTGCCAGCGGCGCGGTTGCGGGCGCGACGACACTCAACGTGGCCCTGTTCCTGGGCCTGCTTGGCCTTGTCGTAATAGGCTTTGCGGCGGCGGCTCAGGTCGTCGGCATTTTCCCGGGCACTTTGCTCGGTCCAATTGCCAGCGGCGTGCCCCACATGGCGACCTTCCTCGGGTTGATCGTCATTGCCGGCGTGCTCGGCGGCATGAGCATCATGGCCGACAAGCGCTAGTCTTTGAATTGGAATTTGAAAGTTCAGATTTGAGATTCGATCAGAGGTGGCATGGCCGCGGCCGTCGGTGGCGGCCATGCTCGCGTGCTGCGCGTACGTAACGCAACGCGAGTTCAAGGCCGATGCCATTCATCGCATGTCCGGCACAATGCTGTCTGCGACAAGTCATCTCGGCGGATGCGATTCAGCGCCTCGTCCTGCCAGATCGATTGAATTGAATGTTCACGCAAATCGCCGATGATCTGCCGCCCCGCGAAATCCTGATCGCAGGTGGTCACACGACCGTCGGCCAGCACCAGCATGCGCGAAAGCGTCCTTCGACATGCCACCCGATGCGGCGGCGCCATCCTCACGACTGACCGATCGGCCAGTTGACCCGCGCGGTGGCTGTAACCCGTGAGCAGGGCCGTGCCATGCCGCTCGGTCCAGCCGTCGTAGAATGCCTCCATTTCGCCGAGCGTCTCTTTCGACTTGACCATCGACGGGATGATCATCGGGCGCACGCAGTGGCCCTCGTGGCGGCGTTGCAACCAGGCGCTGCAGTTATCCATGGCCGCATCGAAGCCATCCATGCCGTGAACGCGGCGATATCCTTCGGCGGTGGCGGCATCGAGCATGATCTCCAGCACATCGACCGGCGTCTCAAACAGGGCCGCATCGATGGCCGCGTTGCGAATCAGACCCGACGTCCCCACCGCGATCGCCGCCGCCCCCGCCGCGCGGGTTGCTCCGACGATCTCACCGAATTGCGGATGGGCCAGCGGATCGCCGAACCCGCCCAGCACCACGCGAACATCGTCCCAATCGGCGCACGCCGCCACGAGGCGGCGAATCACGTCCATATCGATCGAGCCGCGATCGGGAACCTGCTTCCCTCCTGGTCGCAAGACTGACCCGCCGTTCCACGAGTCGATCGTGGTCAATTCGATTTCAATCTCCCCCGGACAATTCGCGACAAACGTCGAATCCACATCGCGCAGCCAGCGGCTCACGGCGAGCGCATCCGCACCTGGCCCGATTGACTCGATCATGCGCTCCAATCGCTCAAACGATCGCCGTGTATCGCCGATTAATCGCCCTCCCGCCTCGATGATCTCCGTCGCCCCGCGATAACACGCCTCGCGGCCGGTCAGATCGGGAATCGGCTTGCCAGGCTTGTACGTCAGCACGGCCCCGGGGGGCTGGCCCGTCGGTGCGAGTTCCTCGAGCAATGTTCTCGCAAGCACGACCGGCGCGAGGCCCGGCGCAGCTTGGGTGAAGGTCATGCGGAAGATGTGGCCTTCGCTTGCATAGTGGTCGACCATTGCGTCGATCAGTTTGGGATCAATCATCGCTGCGGCTGCGGAAATCGAGACCACAACGTCTGCGTTCTCGCGCGTCGCCAGGGCCGCGGCAGCCGGCACGTGCACGTCTTCATCGAATCCGCACAACCCGCCGATGCCGCCGCGCCAGCCGTCCAGACCCCACATGCGACCGGCGGTCACAAGCTCGCGATAGGCCGGTGGCTGACCTGAAAATGTTTCGAGCGTCACCGGCAATCCCGCGGCGAGGTCGGCCACCGCCCCGGCCTGGGGCGCGGGCGCGACGAGGAAGAGCCGATCGAGTCGCGTCGCCCGGGTCGTGCGTTCCAGCGTGCGGCGCAGCAGCGGCGTCCCCGCGAGCATGGCGCTCAGCCGGCTGCGCGTGCCCAGGGGCGAGCGCTCCAGATCGACCATGATGAGGCCGATGGTCTTCACCTCAGCGGGCCTCCAGTTCGACATCGAAGCGCGCCAATGACTGATCCAGTATCGACTTCAACTCGGTGCATCCATCCAGCAGCGCCTCGACAAACGCCCGATCGCGGCGAAGCTGCCGCGCGGTGTGCTCGCGGCTCTTGGGCGCATCGTGCTTCATGCGCCGATCGGCGCTGGTCCGCATCAGTTCGCCCCGTTGCGACACGCCGCAGACCATGCGAAAGATGTTGTCGTTCTCCTGCACCAGCGTGCGCAGCTCATCCACCCGCGCGATCAACTTGTTGAATTCCGCGGGGCGCTCGGTCAGCTGCTCAAGCTGCCCGATGATGCGCAGCGTTTCTTCGCAGATTCCGCGAAAGGTCTCCAGTTCCTCAACCCGCTCGGCCAGCGCGTCACGACCCGCCGCGAGCGGGCCAGGTTGATGCCATTGCGACGGCTCAAATTCGAATCGATCGCTCGGAATCTTGTTGCCGCAGTGCTTCCCGATCGCATCCGCGAGCGTCATCGCGATCGTGCCGGCCTTCCGCACGCCGCCCTCAGTCGCATCGATGATCGTCGAATGTCCGCGGGCGAAATCGCGCTCAAATTGCTGGAGGTAGGTGAACATCTGGTCGTCGGAGTAGATTGGATCGCCATGCACATCGGTCGCCTTGCGCAGAATGGGCCGATGCCGGCCGATCCGCTCCCACTCTTTCATTTCCAGCGTGCCGTAGCGGCCCAGTTCGCTCTGCCATGCACGATGAATGGCCACGCCGGGCGTGTAATAGGTGTGGCCCGAAAATCCCAGGTCCTGCCCGATGAAGATGATCGGCTCGCAGCCGAGCCATTGCGCGAGATAAAAAGACAAATGCATCACCGTCGCGCCGGCCTGCATCGGCGTGCGCTTGGCGAGCTTCTGCCCCACGCAGCGATGGGCAAACTCGTTGTCGAGCAGGATCACGCGTCGCTTGTCTAAGGGTGCTATGCCGACGGCCGTAGCGTCGGCATGCTTCATGCGCAATGCCCTTCCACCTCGGAAAATGTCAATCACATGCCACGTCGCCTTCGGCTCCGCCACCAGCACAAGCTCGTCCGGAATCTCCAACCCCTCGAAGAACTGTCTCGACAGATCGCTGAAATCCAGGGACGTCACAAAGTGTGGACGGATACCACGATCGAGCAGCAGCCGCAGCGTGGTCTGCGCCGCGATGATGATCGCACGCCCCTCCAGCCCCTTGAGCAGATCGACGTTCTTCCCCAGCGACGGCCCCGCCGCGACCAGCACCGCCGGACATCCCGCGAAACGCGATCGCAGAATGTCGGCCGGCGGCGTGGCGAGATACGTCGGCAGATTCGCCGCGATGTTGCGACAGGTGATCGCCCCGTTGTGCAGCAGGGTCACGATTGACATCTTGAGAAATGCGACGTAATCGAGAATCGCCTTGCGCATGGCCGCGTGAAAATCGGGCGCAATCACGCGCGAAGCCGGCGGCGCGGCGAAGATCGTACCCAGCGCCAAGTCAGTGTTGTGCCGGGCCAGCCGCTCGTGCACATACGATGGATCAGGCTGAGTCAGGAACTCGATCCGGCCAGCCTCCAGCTCGCGGGACAGATCGACATGCTCGAGCGCGGTCTTGAGCGCCACCAGGTCGCCCTCGCAAGCGATCACCAGCGTGTCGGACCCGAAGACCTCGTGAATCGCCTTGACGTGATGACCCAGCCCGAAGCCCGACAGGACCACGGCGGTCGCGTCGCCCCCTTCCATCCCGCGGCAGAAGTCCACCGCCTCGCGTGCTGGATCATGACGGCTGTGTAAATAATGGGATCGTCCGTCAGGCTGGACAAACCGCGCCGTCGGCGGGCCGGCCCTGCTGGCTTCCACCACAAGCGAGGCCTCCGGCGGCAGATCGTCGATCCGCTGGGCCAGCCGCGGATCAAGCCGCCAGAGCTGGCGCATGTTGCCAATAAAAATGTCGTTGAGCACCGCCATGGACATCGGCCGCGATTGTAGCCATGAGGCCCTGCGAATACCGGTCTTCAATCGCGCAGTTTCTGCCGAATTCCGTCAAGCGGCGTCGCTGTGAAATCCGATTATCCCTTATCGCTGCGGGCAGACAGCACTTGCCGCAGATATGAACCGCTTGCCAGCCTGGCGCGTATCGACTTAAGATTCGCACCCGCAGGAGGCGGCGCGATCAGATCAAACACTGGGCGACTTGTCGCCCGGCCACACACGGAGGTGGGCCCGAATGTCACGAGCCGTTCCCGATTTCAATCTCGGCGTTGAACGTGAATCTATCCTCGCCGCCCGGTCCCTGCGCACCGGACAGCGTCAGCACTGGTCAAGCCCCTACGCCGCCCGGCGGATTCACTTGATCGGCATCGGCGGGTGCGGCATGACCGGTCTGGCCGGCGTACTGCTGCGCTGCGGGGCGGATGTCAGCGGCTCGGATCGATCGGACCGCGAACCGCTTCGCCGCCTGGAAGAACTCGGCGCCACCATCCGCATCGGACAGGCCCCGATGAATATCCCGTCCGACTGCGACCTCGTGGTCTATTCGGCCGCGGTCAAAGACGACAATCCTGAACTCATTGAGGCCAAGCGCCGCGGCATCGAGCGGCTGAAATATGCCCAGATGCTCGGACAGGTCATGCGTCTGCGAACCGGCATGGCCATCGCCGGCACGCATGGCAAAAGCACCACGACCGCCCTGCTGGCCTACATCTTGCGGACCGCCAAAGCCGACCCCACGTTCGTCATCGGTGCCGAAGTCGAGCAGCTCGGCGGCGGGGCGAATGTCGGCGACGGCCCGCATTTCGTGGTCGAGGCCTGCGAGTTTGACCGCTCGTTCCTCAACCTCACGCCCAAGTTCGCCGCCATCCTGAACATCGAGGAGGATCACCTCGACTGCTTCCCCAACATTGCGGCGATCAACGACGCCTTCCGGGCCTTCGTGGCCCTGGCCCCCGCCGATGGCGCGATCATCGCCAACGGCAACGATCGCAACGTCATGGACGCGGTCAGCAACGCCCGCGCCCCGGTCGAGACCTTCGGATACGAAGAGTCCATGACCTGGCGTGCGGTCGATCCGACCCACGAGCGCGGCTGCTACTCCTTCGACATTCACTACAAGGGCGAGTTCTACCTGCGGGCTGAAATGAAATGCCTGCCCGGCCGGCACCAGGTCATGAACGGCCTCGCCGCAACGGCCATGGCCCACCACGGCGGTATCGCGAAGGACGCGATTGCCGCAGCCCTGTCGACCTTCAAGGGCGCCGATCGCCGCCTCACCCCGCGCGGCGAGGTCAACGGCATCCTGCTGCTCGACGACTATGGACACCACCCCACCGAGGTGCAGGTCACCCTTCGCGCCGTCCGCGAGCACTACCCCGACCGCAAGCTCTGGCTGGTCTTCCAGCCGCACCAGCACTCGCGGACCCGATTTCTGCTCAACGACTTCGCCCGCAGCTTCGGTCAGGCCGACCACTTGCTCGTGCCGGACATCTACTTCGTCCGCGACAGCGAGGCCGATCGCGAGGCGGTGTCGAGCGCCATGCTGGTCGATCGCGTGCGGGCCAACGGCGGCGATGCCCTGTACTTGCCAACCCTGCCGCAAATCGTCGATCATATAACGACGCACGCCAAGCCCGGGGACATCGTGCTGACCATGGGCGCGGGGGACGTCTGGAAGATCGCCGATGACTTGGCTCGACGAATTGGGTGACAACTGTCGCCGTGAAGTGCCGCTTGGGCCGCTCACGTGGTTCAAGCTCGGCGGTCCGGCGGAGTATTTCGTAGAACCGAAATCCGAAGAACAGCTCGCGCACGTCGTCAAGATGTGCCGCGAGACCAATACGCCGATCCGCATCCTCGGGCTTGGCGCCAACTTGCTCGTCGGCGATGCCGGGGTCCGCGGCGTGGTGGTTCAACTCACCGCCGAACCCTTCACCAAGATTGCTTTCGACGGCAACACCTGTCAGGCCGCCGCCGGCGTCAGCCTGGCCAAGCTCGTGCTCGCGACCGTGAAGCGCGGGCTCGCCGGCCTGGAGCACCTCGCCGGCATTCCCGCCAGCGTCGGCGGGGCCATTCGCATGAACTGCGGCGGACGCTACGGCGACATCAGCACGGCGGTGCACACCGTCCGGGTGATCAGTCCGGGCGGCGACATCTACCTGCGTGACCACGACGACCTGGACTTCGGCTACCGCCATTGCAACCTCGGCGGCGACCTGGTCGTCGGCGCATCGTTCAACCTCACCCCCACCGACCCCGAGGAACTGCAAACCCGCTTCCGCGAAATCTGGATGTACAAGCAGAACACCCAGCCGCCCATGGGCGACTCCAGCGCCGGCTGCATCTTCAAGAACCCCGACGGCCAGTCGGCCGGACAGCTCATCGACCGCGCCGGCCTCAAGGGCCTGCGCATCGGTGGGGCCTACGTCTCGGATCGGCACGCCAATTTCATCATGGCCGACGCCGGAGCCAAGGCGGATGATGTGCGGAAGCTGATTGAGGCGGTGAGGGAAAAAGTCCGCGAGACGCACGGCGTGCGGCTGACGCCGGAGATTCAGATTTGGTGAGTCCGCCTTTTCTACAGAACGAGCCTTTCGGCGACCGCTGGCTAGACGTGGACTCAAAGAAGTGCATGCTACAGGGCACACCCCTCTAGAATGGTGCTCGAAGGAGCCCCATGGCACCATTCGCGACTCTCGAACGAGGATGGCACAAGTCGCTTGGAGAACTTGTCGAGCAGGCATCGTCGACACTTCTGGTGGCAGCTCCGTTTATCAGTGGCGAAGGAAGTCGTGTGCTTGTCGAAAGACTATCCCCGACGATCAAGGCGACTGGTCGGCTACATCTTCTCACCGATTTGAACCCTGCGCACGTTTGCGATGGGTCCCTTGAGCCAGCCGCGCTTGGCACAATCGTTGACGCCATTCCTGTTGCGACTCTTTGGCACATACCCCGGCTGCATGCCAAGGTCTACGTGGCCGACCATGCCCGTGCGATCGTTACATCGGGCAACCTGACCGCAGGAGCCTTCTACCGCAATGTCGAATACGGTGTGGACATCTGTGACTCGGCGCTTGTGCGGACCATTCTTGACCACTTCGAGGTGTTTCAGGCGACTGGTGCAACCGTCAGCCGGGAACAGCTTGCCAAGTACGTCGCCGCTGCCGCGCAGCTGCGCGAAACTTTCCTAAGACAACAGAAGTCCGCAAGCAATGCAGCTACGAAAGCGCTTCGTGAAGCGATGCGGGAGGCGGAGGACGACTTGGTGCGACTTCGCCTCGCCGGTGGCGCGATGCACACAGTCTTCGGTGGCACCATTGGGTATCTACTCCGAAGGAATGGTCCCATGTCAACGGTGCAACTACACGCGCTCGTTCGGGAGCTACATCCCGAGCTTTGCGACGACAACGTCGACCGTGTTATCGACGGAGAGAATTTCGGAAAGAAGTGGAAGCATGCGGTCCGAACTGCACAGCAGAATCTGAAGAAGAAAGGTGAGGTCACCTATGCTGACGGAATATGGAGCTCTTTGCTTCCGGCGCTGCGTTGAGCATTTCAATCCGTGACCTTCGCCGCCTCGCCGAGTCGGTAGCTTGTGCTGCGGCCGCCGCCGGGAACGGCGGAGCAGGTGAGCCGGGGAGCAGTTGAACAGGAGAAATGCCCGGCCCGCACTCCAGACGACCGGCCCACTCGGGATCGAACACACATCCTGCCGTGTTCGTAAGTTGGATGGAAGATGAATGCCCGGTCGAACGGCGGAGCAGGTGAGCTGAACGGCAGAGCAGTTGATCTGTTGAACAGGCGAGCAGGTGAAAGGCCGCGAACGGCAGAGCAGGTGAACCGTGGATCAGGTGAGCAGGAGACAGGTCGGTTGGGTCTACGCCGCGCCGGCGGTCTCGTGAAACGCATAGAGTTCGGCGGACAGTTTGCGGAGTTCGTCACGCTCGGGAGCGCCGAGTCGTCCCCAGGCGGCGTCCATTCCCGCTCGCAATTCTTCAGCCTCCGATGATTCGGCGGCGTCGGTCGCAATCAACCCGTGCAGACGGAAGAGCAATCGGGCATATGCGACATAATCACTGTTGGTTAGAAAAACTCGACTCATGAATTCGACTCGTTAATTCTCCAGCCGGGCCGCGTTGCAGCAAGCGCCGCCGAATACTCCGACAATTGCATTATAGCATCGGGTTCGATCAGGCCATGCTTTCGGTCGCGGGCATCGATGCGCAACTGTAATTTTTCCTGGACCTTCGATTGCACAAATTCGCCATCTCCGTACCGCCAGATCCTCAGTGCGTCACTGCCGACTGCTGCGGCCATGCCCGGTTGCCCGCGAAGCCGTCGGGGAATTCGATGAGGCGGAAGGTCCGCCAAACGAGGCGCGACCGACATGCCGCCCGTGCCCGGGCGAATAAACCCGCTGTCGTCCACTTGAATGTCGACGGGTACGCGCACACCGAGCATTCGCGCATCGGCCCCCACCATCGGCATGGTTCCGTCAGGGAGCATGGCTCGGAAGAATCTCGGCATGATGTTTTTGGGCGCCTGAGTTTGTCTGTTTCGTGAGCGAGTCTATGAGCAATGGGCAACAATGGGAAGGTCGTGTCAATCAATCGGGTCGCAAATCGATGACTTATGGACTCATTCCGTAACCTTCGCCGGATCGCCGAGCCGGTAGCTTGTGCTACGGCCGCCGCTGGGATTCTGAACCAGGATGCCGCGTTGCACCAATTCCCGGATGTCGCGCAGGGCCGTGTCCGTTGAGCACTTGGCCAGCTTCGCGTACTTCGACGTGGATAGAAATCCCTTGAAGCCGTCCAGCACTCGGTTGATCACCAACTGCTGCCGATCATTGACCGCACGGCGGTTGATCCGGTCCCACATGCGGGATTTGTCCAGCACGGTTGCGAGCAACTTGTCCGCCCCGCCGATCGCACGGTCCAGGCAGCCGAGAAACCACGCGAGCCAGCGGGTGATGTCTGTGTCACCGCGCTGTGCGGACTCCAGCCGCAGGTAGTACTCCTTGCGCTCGGCCTCGATCTGCGACGACATGCTGTAGAAGCGGTCGGCGATTCCATCGGCGCGGGCCAGAGCCATATCTGCGATGGCTCGCGCAATTCGACCGTTACCGTCCTCGAACGGGTGAATGGTCACGAACCAGAAATGTGCGACCGCCGCCTTGAGCACCGGATCGATCGACACCGGTGCGTTGAACCATTTGAGGAACTTCGACATTTCAGATTCGAGCCGATCCGCGCCCGGCGCTTCGAAGTGCACGCGCTCGCGCCCCATCGGCCCGGAGACGACCTGCATGGGGCCGGACACCTTTGTTCGCCAGGCCCCGACCGTGATCTTGTACATGCCGTTGCGCCCGGTGGGAAAGAGCGACGCATGCCAATCGAACAGCCGCTTCTTGGTGAGCGGTTTGCGGAAGTTCCGCGTGGCGTCGAGCATCATCTCCACGACGCCGTCAACATCGCGGCTGGCCTTCGGCAGACCGGCGGCGTCGAGCCCGAGGCGGCGGGCGATCGACGAGCGCACCTGCTGCGGGTCGAGGTTCTCGCCCTCGATGGCC
>CAYXEY010000097.1:0-11829 GCA_964464105.1 uncultured Planctomycetaceae bacterium | reverse complement strand
CGGAGTTCAGCTTGCCACCGGTCGTGGGAATTCTCCCGGCGCTGGCGGGTTGGGGCATAGCACGCGCCGTCTATTTCGCGTGGAGGCGACCCTTTCAATCCGCAACGAAGGAAGGATCGATCTGGCCCGTCAAGTAAGGGGACCGGCTGGTTTGGGTCCTTATCCGTTCTTCACGCGATGATCAGCTCGAATCCACCACCCCCGAATGAGCTGTACTTCCGACCACGATTTATCAAGATGGATTGAGGATCCTCAGTCTCCAATGTAAGTTTCTCGAGGTGCACGCTTTGATAATCGATGCGTGGAAATACCGCAGCGTCCAAGCCGCTCGTCGGTTGCGTCGGACAGGTCATCGACCTGGAACCACCGACAGATTTCCACGCATCTTACCGTTTTGCTGCATTTGCACTACAATCTCGCCTTAAGTTCATTTCGGCCCCAAGAGGAGCACCATGAGCGCGGCATCTCCCTTCAACGCGTTAGACACCATTCAAACCAAGTCCGGCCCCCTGCGAATCTACCGGCTTGATTGTCTCACCAAGGCCGGCATCGGCGGCATTGACCGACTGCCGTTCTCCATCAAAGTTCTGCTCGAAAACATGCTTCGCCATTGCGATGGACGCATTGCCCGCGAAGAAGACGTGAAGCGGCTCGCCGGCTGGAATGCCAAGGCGCCGATGCCGGTCGAGATTCCCTTCATGCCCGCCCGCGTGCTGATGCAGGACTTCACGGGCGTGCCCGCCGTGGTCGATCTCGCGGCCATGCGCTCGGCGATTTCCAAGATGGGCGGCGACCCGAACAAGATCAATCCGCTCGTACCGGTTGATCTGGTGATCGATCACTCGGTGCAGGTTGATGCCTTCGGCAGCGCCAATGCCCTGGGAATCAACGCCGACATGGAATTTGGCCGCAACCGTGAGCGCTATGAGTTTCTCCGCTGGGGACAGAAGGCCTTCAACAATTTCCGCGTGGTGCCGCCGGCCACTGGAATCGTGCACCAGGTAAATCTCGAATATCTCGCCAAGGTCGTCTGGACGCAGGATCGCGACGGCGTGAAGACCGCACTGCCCGATACGGTCGTCGGCACTGACAGTCACACCACGATGATCAACGGACTCGGCGTGCTTGGCTGGGGCGTCGGCGGCATCGAGGCCGAGGCGGTCATGCTGGGCCAGCCGATCTACATGGTCACGCCCGAGGTCATTGGCTTCAAACTCAACGGCCGCTTGCCCGAAGGCGCCACCGCGACTGATTTGGTGCTGACGGTCACGCAGATGCTGCGAGCGCGGGGCGTGGTGGAGAAGTTCGTCGAATTCTATGGCGATGGTTTGTCTCAATTGTCGCTGGCTGACCGGGCGACGATCGCCAACATGGCCCCCGAGTATGGGGCAACCTGTGGCTTCTTCCCGGTGGATGACGAGACGCTGCGCTACATGAACCGCACCGGCCGCACGCCCGAGGAAGTCGATCTCGTCGAGCGTTACTGCAAGGAGCAGGGCCTCTTCCGCCGTGATGGCATGCCCGACGCGATTTTCACTGACACACTCTTACTCGAACTTGGCACAGTGGAGCCGAGCCTGGCCGGGCCGAAGCGCCCGCAGGACCGCGTGCGGCTGAGCGACGTGAAGCCGTCGTTCATCAAGGGGCTAACCGCACCGGTGAAGGATCGTGGTTTTGGCTTGACCGACGCCGACACCCAGAGGGTCGGACACTTCAAGAACAATGGATCCAGCGCCGACCTGCACCACGGTGCGGTGGTCATCGCCGCGATCACCAGTTGCACCAACACAAGCAATCCATCGGTCATGGTCGCCGCGGGCCTGCTGGCCAAGAAGGCGGTCGAGCGCGGACTGAAAGTTCAGCCCTATGTGAAGACCAGCCTGGCGCCTGGCTCGCGCGTGGTGACCGATTACCTCGACAATGCCGGGCTCACGCCATTTTTAGACAAACTGGGATTTAATACCGTCGGCTATGGCTGCACCACCTGCATCGGCAACAGCGGCCCCCTGCCCGATGCCGTGACCGCTGCGATCGGCGAGGGCAATCTCGTGGCCGCGGCCGTGCTGTCGGGCAATCGGAACTTTGAAGGCCGCGTGCATCCGCATGTGAAGGCCAACTATCTCGCCTCCCCGCCGCTGGTGGTCGCCTACGCGCTGGCCGGACGCATGGATATCAATCTCACCTCCGAAGCGATCGGCAAGGATTCCGCGGGCAAGCCGGTGATGCTGGCCGACATCTGGCCCAGCCAGCGCGAGATCGACGAAGTTGTCAGCCGCACGGTCACGCCGCAATTGTTTACACATCAATATGCCCAGGTGATGGACGGCGGCGATCGATGGAAACGCGTCAAGACCGCCGAGGGAAGCGTGTATCAGTGGGACGAAAAGAGCACCTACATCCAGGAGCCGCCCTTTTTCGTCAATCTGCCGCGCGAGCCGAAGGCCCTTTCGCTGATCGATCGCGCACGCGTGCTGGTCATGGTGGGTGACAGCGTGACCACCGATCACATCTCGCCCGCCGGCGATATCTCGGCAAGCAGCCCTGCCGGCAAGTTTCTTCAGGAACACGGCATCGCCAAGCCCGACTTCAACAGCTACGGCGCTCGGCGCGGCAACGACCGCATCATGACCCGTGGCACCTTTGCGAACGTGCGCCTGCGCAACCTGCTGGCCCCCGGCACCGAGGGCGGCGTGACGCGTTATCTGCCGACAGGCGAACAGATGAGCATTTTTGACGCGGCCATGAAGTACAAGGCCGACGGCACACCGCTGATCGTGCTGGCCGGAGCGGAATATGGCACCGGCTCGTCGCGCGACTGGGCCGCCAAGGGCGTGCTTCTGCTGGGTGTGCGTGCCGCGATTGCAGTCAGCTTCGAGCGCATCCATCGCAGCAACCTTGTCGGCATGGGCGTGCTGCCGCTGCAATTCAAGAAGGGCGAAAGCCGCGAGAGTCTCGGTCTGACCGGCGAGGAGACCTTTTCCATCGCGGGGGTGAACAATTCGATGAAGCCGGGACAGGACGTCGCGGTGATCGCGGTCGATGCCAACGGCAAATCCAGGACGTTTGTCACCACGCTGCGCATCGATACGCCGATCGAGATGGACTATTACCGCCATGGCGGGATATTGCCGATGGTGCTGCGGAATCTGATGAAGGCCTGACCAATAGAGTGGCACAAAGGCACGCAGGCGCTGAGGCGCTCACACACGCTTGGAATACCGACCCCGGGCCGGATCGCCTGCCGCGTTGGCGATGGCGCCAGCGATGGAGTCATGCACGAATCCGTAGATAATCCGATACGATTGACGTAACCCCGTCGCCGCGGGCGTGGAGCCGAATCCCGTGCGATTTGAAGACTGCCATCGCCTGCTGGGCGTGCTGCCGGGCGCGACAGAGCGCGAAATACACCGCGCCTACAAGCGGCTGGCCATGCGGCTGCATCCCGATCACACCGGTAACGACCCCGTGGCCCGGCGGCGATTCTGCGAAGTCACCGAGGCGTACACCCGGCTGAGCGACGCGATTCGAGCCGGCATTCCCACGCGCGACCCGCCCACCTGCGGGGCCTGCGGTCGCCAAGTGCAGCTCTATCGCGGAATTTATCAACAGTCGTATTGCGCCGATTGCCTGCTGAATCAGCGGCGGCGCTTCCTGCCCGCACCGCCGCCGGTCATCGTCCGTTGCATCGCGGCCATGACGCTCGTGATTAGCGCCGGCTACTGCACATGGTATGCCTGGGCCTTCAATGAATTTGTTTATGGCCTGTTTGCGATCGGCCTGGCCCTCTCAGCACTGGTCATGCTGAGCATTAACGTGCTGACGGCGTCAAAGATCGATCGGGCCGTGAAGATCTTTACAAGCCCGCCCGACCGACGTCCTTGAGCAACATCAGCCGCCGCTCGGTCATGTCTTCCATCGCGTAGCGCACGCCTTCGCGGCCCAGGCCGCTGTCCTTTACACCGCCGTAGGGCATGGCGTCGACGCGCACGCTGGGCACGTCGTTGATGACCACGGCGCCGACTTCAAGTGTACGCAACGCGTAAAATGACTTGTGTATATCACGCGTGAAGACGCCGGCCTGCAGGCCGTATGCGCTGTCATTCACGCGCTTGCATGCTGCACCGAAATCAGAGAATGGCTCAAGAATCGCCACCGGCCCGAACGCCTCTCGGCATGAAATGGGTTGATCGTCAGCAACGCCTTCAAGTAGGGTTGCCTCCACGAATGATCCATTGCGCTTCCCGCCGCACAGGATTTTCGCCCCGCGCGACGCGGCCTCGCCGATCCAGCTTTCAACCCGCCTGGCGTCGTCCTCGCTGATCAGCGGTCCGAGGAACGTCTCTTCACTCAGCGGATCGCCGGACTTCAGTTTCGACGCGGCAGCGACGAGCTTCGACTTCAACGGCTCATAAATCGCCTGATGGATGAATATCCGCTGCACGCTGATGCACGATTGACCGGATTGATAGAACGCCCCGATCACCAGCCGCGCTGCGACATGATCGAGGTCCGCATCGGCATCGACGATGCACGCCGCGTTGCCGCCCAGCTCCAACACCACCTTCTTTTTGCAGGCCCGCGACTTCATCTTCCAGCCCGCCTCGGGCGAACCGGTGAACGAGAGCAGCTTGAAGCGATCGTCGGTCGTGAGGGCATCCGCTGCTTCACGCGAACATGGAAGTATGCTGAACGCCCCGGGCGGCAATTTCGTCTCCGCCAGGATCTCGCCGAGCAGCAGCGCCGTGATCGGCGTGTACGACGCTGGCTTCAAGACCCACGGACACCCCACCGCGATAGCCGGCGCGACCTTGTGAGCCACGAGGTTCAGCGGAAAATTGAACGGCGTCACGAATGCGCACGGACCGACTGGTACGCGCATGCTGATGCCTTCGAATCCTGCTCCGCGCGGCGAGATATCCAGCGGCAGATACTCTCCATTGATCCGCGCGGCTTCCTCGGCCGCGATACGAAAGGTGTCCGTCGCCCGCATGACTTCGCCGCGCGCATCGCGGATGGGCTTGCCCGCTTCGATGGCGAGTACTTCGGCCATTTCATCAGCTCGCTCGGTGATGCGCTTCACGACGTGATGCAGCACCGCGGCCCGCTCAAAAGCCGGCATCGCGCGACAGGCATCGGCCGCCGCCGCCGCATGGCCAATGGCCTCCCCCACGATTCGTTCGTCAGCAAGACCCACGCGTGCAGCCTCGCGGCCGGTGAACTTGTTGGTGACGGTCAGCGTTTGCTCGGGCAAAATCGGTCGATTTGCGAGATAAATTGGATAGCTGGATTTCACGGCCACCCTCCATGAATAAGCCTCGTTCAACCCCGTTGCGGGCCTACTTCGGTCAGCTATTGTGACGCGCCGCGCGCCGCCCTACACTCGAATCCCACGGGATTGGAACCCCGCTCTCAGAGGATTCGACACGCATGCCGATTCATCCGACCGCCGTCATCGACCCGCTTGCTCATGTGCCGGCCTCCTGCGACATCGGGCCCCATGCCGTCATCGAAGGGCACGTTAAGCTCGGCGAGAACGTGAAAGTCTATCCCAACGCCTATCTGACCGGCTGGACCGAGATCGGCGACCGCGTGCAGATTCATCCCGGAGCGGTGGTGGGCCATTTGCCACAGGATTTTAACTTCGGTGGACAGCGCTCCTACTGCCGCATCGGCGCGGGCACCATCATCCGCGAATTCGCCTCGATCCACCGCGGCACGCAGCCCGAATCGTGGACCACCCTTGGTGAAGAATGCTTCATCCTCGGCTACGCCCACATCGGACACAATTGCACCCTGGGCGACCGGGTCAAGCTCTACAACAACAGCTTGCTGGCCGGCCACGTATCCGTGGGCGACGATGCCATCATCAGCGGCGGCTCGATGGCGCACCAATTCTGCCGCATCGGTTCGCGGGTGATGGCCGGCGGCGGCACCCGGATCATCAAGGATATCCCCCCTTTCATGACCTGCGTACATGAGAGCCGCATCGTGGGCTTCAATGCCTTCGGCATGCGCCGCTCGAGGAAATACACGACCGAAGAACTCTCTGACGTGAAGAATCTTTACAGATTGCTCTATCGCTCGGGGATGCACTTCCGGGAGGCGGTCAAGCAGGTGATCGAGTCGGCTCGCACGCCGGCCGGCCTGACGATTGTTGAGTTTCTCAAGGCCGAGTCGCGGCGCGGCTATGCCGGCGCGATTCGGGCGGGCGAGGGCGAAACCTCCGATGAAGCGGACATGGAGGCCGTGTGATTACTGCGTCGTATGCGGGACGTCTGCCGTCGCCGATCGTACCATCGGAGCCGAACTGAATGCCGCTGGGTTTCAATCTCTTCTCCCGCAGTCCCGGCTTCGACGGCGGACTCTTTCTCGCCGACCAGAAGGCGGTCACCGCCCGGCGGCCGTCTGAATCGCTTCCGACCACGGGCACTCTGAATCTGCCGCTCACCTCACGTTCTGACATCAAAACAAACGTCGTCGCCGCCCTCGGTCAGCGCCTCCTGGGCGGAGACCTGATCGCCGTGCCGGTCGATGCCAACGGCATCGGTGTTCACGCCCCAACCTCCGGTACCATCACCGCGTTCTCCCGCGCCTGGACCGCACATGACGGCTACCTGCCGTCGGCAGTTTTCGAAGCCGACGGCCGCGATGAATCCCTCGCGTCCAACGTCGCCTGGGAGGAGGAGTCCATCGTCGCCATGCTCTTGCGGCATTCGGTGATGTGCTGCATCCCGCGGCAGCCGGCCCATGTGGTGGTCCGCAATGCCGTGGCCGCCGGCGCGACCACGCTGATCATCAACGGCATGGAGACCGAGCCTTATCTCACGGCTGATCTGCGCGCGCTGGTCGAAATGCCCGGCCGCATGGTCGATGCGGCCTGCGAAATCGCCGATGCGATCGGCGCCTCGCGCCTGATCATTGCCATCCCCGATCGGCACCGCCGGGTCTTCAAGCGCATCGCATCCGAGTCGATCGCCCGTTTTATCGAGGTCATCGCCCTTCCAGACAAATACCCGCAATGCCATCCGATCATCCTCACCAAGACAATCCTTGATCTTGAGACCGCTCCGGGTGGATCGACGCTGGATGTCGGCGTGCTCGTGCTCACGCCGGGAGCGCTGCGCCCCATGGCAGATGCAATTTTCAATGATCGCCCCATGACGCACGTGGTGATCTCGATCGCCGGCGACGCGGTCGCCGCGCCGGGCACCTACCGCGTGCCAATCGGGATGGACTTCGCCACGATCGGCCGTCACGTGGGCTTGAACTCGGACGCGACCTCTCACGTTGTGGGCGGCCCGTTTACCGGAATCCACGTCTCGCGTGACGACGCGGTGGTCACTTCGTCCACCACGGCCTTGCTATTCTTTCAGGCGACCCGGCGGGTAGATCCCGTGGCCTGCGTGCATTGCGGATGGTGCGTTGAAGACTGTCCGGTGGGCATATCGCCGGTGGAGCTGGCTCAGCTCGAGTTGCAGGCCTCTTGCCCGGCACGGCTGTTGCCCGAGCTTAGGGCCTGCATCGATTGCGGGCTGTGCACTTACGTCTGTCCATCGCGACTGCCCCTGGCCGCCACCATCAAGCACAGCCGCGATCGCTTCGCGGACGGCGTCGAGGAGCACTCATGACGGCCCTTAGCCTGGCGGCCATCGACTATCCGCGAACCGCGCCGTTCCGGCTTGGCGGCAGCAGCCATGCAGAGATCCTGCGATCCTGGCTTTATGCCGCGTGTCTGCCGGCCATGGCCGGATGCGTGCTATTTGGACGCAATGCCGCGATCATCCTGGGGGCCTCCGTCGGCGCGGCCATCGCGTCGGACTTCTTCCTTGCACAATTGACCCGACGCCGGCAGCGGAGCGATTTGCTCCACGTGCTTGTGCTTGCTTTGATTCTGGGGCTTACGTTTCCGCCGCAGGCACCGTGGTACATCCCCGCCTTCGCCGCATTTATCATGGTGACGGTCAAGACCGCCTTCGGCGGCATCAGCCATTGCATCTGGCATCCGGCGTTGATCGGACGCGTGGTCGTTCAGTTTCTCTTCACTCAGCAACTGGGACTGACCTACGCCGGCGCGCCGGTCACGACACCCGTGCTGGCGCCCGATCATCTGGTCACCGGCCAGATTGAACTGTCCCGACGCTTCACCTCCACCGAATACCTGGGCTGGCGGGAAACGGGACTGATCGAGCCGAAAGCACACGCGTTTGAGACCGTTCGACCGCAGCAGGTGCTTCGACTCTTCGCCGACGGTCAGATTCCGCAAGACCTGAGCATATGGAAAACAGATCCGCCGCTGCGCTTCACGCCGCTGCTGCGCGATTACTTGCCGCCCTGGGGCGATACCATTTTTGGCGCGATTCCGGGATCGATCGGCGAAACCACCAGCCTCGCGCTTATCGTCGCGGGGTTGTACCTCATTTATCGCGGACATCTCCGCTGGCAATTGCCGATCGCAGTGATCGGCGGCGCCGCCCTGGCCGCGGCCCTCATGCCCATCTCCATTGGACCCGAAAAGGCCTACCGCTGGGTGCCCATCCTGTCATTTGAGGAGGGTCGCGCGGTCGGCCTGGCCTACACCCTTTTTCATCTGACCGCCGGGCAATTGCTCATTTGTGCGTTTCTCTTCAGCGGAGAGATGCTACTTTCACCTTTGCGCGCCCGCGGGCAGTTTCTCTTCGGCGCTGGAATCGGCATGGTCCTGATCTTCCTGCGGCTCTACGGCCCGCTCGACGGCGAAGGTTACTGGGCCGTGCTGGCCATGAACACAATTGTGCCCATGATCGACAGTCGCCTGAAGCGGCCGGTGCTGGGGATGGCTCGGTGAAGCGCGCCTGGCAAGCGTCGATCAGCAAACAGCAAAGCGCGAAAACCGAATAGTGAAAAAAAAAAAGCCGGACCGGCGAGCGATTCACTCACCGATCCGGCGGGATAATCCAACTGAGGGCTACGCGCTATGCCATTACGGGGCGCACGTGGTGCCTGCACCAGCATTGGCCAGTACGCGGTCCACAAACGGGCCAATGTCGAGGCCGTCCACCACGGTGTCGTTGTTCACGTCGGCCGCGGCAAGCGGACACGGGTCGCCACCGACATCCAGCACGAGCTGAGCAATGAACTCGTTAACGTCGAGTTGATCGACGTTGGCTGAGCCATCCAGGTCGCCCTTGCAGCAGGGCAGCGGCCCGGTACCGCCGATGGGGATGCTGATCAAGGCGTCGCCCAGAGAGGTCGTGTCCGATCCGCCGCAGAGTGCGGCATTCTCGCCGCGCAGAGTGACGACCGTATAGATCACGGAATTGTTCATGAAGATCTTGTTGTTGCTGAACGTCCGGATGTAAGTCCCGTCGTCAAAAAGTCCGTTGTTGTCCAGATCGATCGGGTCATTCTCGCGGGCCACAATCGTGGTGCCGTTCATAACCAGGGCCGCGTTGGAAATGACCGGTCCGTTGAACACGCCGCCGACCACATAATTGCCATTCGGGCTGCCGACGGCTGAGAAGAAGGTCTGCGCGAACGACGCATCGCCCCAGAACAGGCCGCTTTCCGGGATGACCTCAGCACCGGTCGCGGCAATGACCAGGCCATTGCGCACCACCCAGTCCTGGCCATCGACATTCGAGCCATAGGAGAACCAATCGCCGGTGGACTCCATGAAGTTCATCAGCGGTGATCCAGAAGCGACGATCGATGTGAACCCGCTTCCCGGAACAACAAAGCCCTCCTGGATCTTTACGTCGTTATTGACAACCACGGTCTTATCTTCGGCGGTCGGCGCGGTGATGAGTTCGATCATTCCGCAGAAGCTGGTGCCGGCTGCGTTCGTGGAGAGGCCCACGGCGATCGAACCGGCCGTGAACAGGTCATAGGCATGAGTGGTGGCGTTCCCCTGATTGGTAGGAACGGTGACGCCCTCCTGTGCCAGGATGGTGACTCCGTCGTCGGTCAGGTAGGTGTTCTCCTGTCCTGCCGGGGTATTTGCAAGCGTGAAGTAAAACGACACCGTACCATCATCCTGAATGCTCGGAGAATGCGTGGTTGCCCCATATATGACGTTGTCTTCAGGCGGAAAAGCCGGACAGAGGCTTCCTTCACGAGCCACGATGACCAATTGCGTACCGTCCCATTTGACGACCATTTCGTCATCAGTGGTGCTCGCACCATTTGCATTGGTGGTGAAGACATATTGGCCGGAATTGTTGATGCCCATTTGGTCGCGCGGGGACGTTCCCCATGTCTCGCCATGCGGCAACACGGTGACGCCTTCCTGCGCGACGACATCGAATGAGCCTCCAACCGTTCCGACGAGCATGACCTGGTCGGCCGTTGCAACGGCAGCGTCCGTGTCGCTGAGCATGATCCACTTGGTGCCGTCAGGGCTGCGGTAAGGCCGCTCAACGCCTGCCGTGGTGGCGAAGTGGAGGCCGGGCAGGCCAGGCACATTGCTGGTCGGGCTGGCGACAATCGTCGAGAAGAGTCCCTTGATCGGCGCCGTCGCCGGCAGGACCAGCATGTTCATCGTGCTCGATGCGGAGTTATTGGTGGCATTTGGATCGCCAGTGGTTGTCGTTGCGCTGGCACTCATCACCACGGACGAGCCTGAATCGATCAGGAAGTCGGCCACCAGCGATCCATTGCTTGCCGCGCCAACGGTGCCCACGCTGAGGGTGAGCGTGTTGCCGACGGGAACGACCGGCGGCGTGGAACTCATAAACGTCACATTCGCGGGGAATGTCACCACGAGCTGAGAATTCTCCGCAGCCTCGGGACCGGCATTGGCCAGCGTGAACGTGTAATTAGCAGTGCCGCCGGGCAGCAGAGTGCATTGCGGCGGCGCGGTGATGCCGGCACTGATGTCGGCCACGGGTTCACGTACTGATGTCGTCGCAGTTGCACTGTTATTGCTGCCAATTCCATCAGGGGTCGTGCTGCTCACGCTAGCGGTATTGGAGACAGTGCCCAATCCTGTTGGTGTTACGACAACATTGAACGAAACGGCCTGGCCATTCGTCATGCCGCCAATATTGGCGCTAATCACGCCACTATCGTGCGATCCAGGCGGCTCAACCGAAACGAACGTGACATTTTCGGGAAGTGTGTCCGTCACCATCACGTCCGCGGCCGAGTCGGGGCCGTTGTTCGTCACTGTGATGGTGTAGGTGATATTGCCGGGGCTACCGCCAACCGGCACCACCATTGGATCGGGCGAGTCGGTCTTGGTAATAGATACATCAGCGCCGGATAAGGGGGCGACGAGGCCGGGCGCCCAAGCGCCTCCTGAGAAGGCTCCGGTTGCTGGCCACGTGAAAGGAATGTCTGCCTCGAAGCTATTCGTAGCGAGGTCAAAGACGTAGTGTCCACCGCCCGTTGGCGGCGAGTTGTTGTCGTTGATGAGGTAGAGTTTGTTGTTGCCAACCGCAAGGCCGTCAATATCAGTGTCGGTACCTGGATATGAGGTGACAAAAACCGCCGTGTTGCTGTCGATGGGCTTGGGAAACCGGTAAACGTCAGTCGACGCGAAGGGCGCACCGGCTGTATCGGTGCATGCGTAAAAAGAATCGTCGACCGGGTTGTAGTCAAATCCACCAAATTCGACGCCAGTCGCCGGTACCTGGTGAACCAATGTGCACGCAGCTGTGGTTACATCGATGGAATAGAACCCTTCAGGGCTGGTGGTGCTGCTGTTTCGATAGCCATAAAGAGCTGCGGCCGCTGAGTCATATGCCAGACCCACCATACTGGTGACATTTGTCCCCCCAACATTGAAATTGCCCACCAACACGGGCGTGAGTGTCCCCGTCGGCGCCATCGTCGCCTTGTACAGGGCGGATC
>CAYXEY010000096.1:0-11881 GCA_964464105.1 uncultured Planctomycetaceae bacterium | reverse complement strand
GCGTGAATCAGTGTCCCAGAGGACGGCCCGCACGCTTGCAGAATAAGGGAACGGGTCGACCAGCTGATAGATCAGGCAATAGTTGCAATCCTGGGCCTTGGCGGCATCGATCAGATCATCATTTTTGGCGCCGCGCGGGTCCATGCCGAGCGTGCCCAGCACGACGAATTCTCGTACGCGGGCAAGATCGTTTACGAGTTGATTCCACAGCGCGGCCCGTTCCGGCGCGATCGGCTCGGCCTGCAACGGCCGTCCCTCGATGGCGCCGTCGCAGCGCACGCGGGTGACGGCGATGCCCGCCATGGGCATCAACGCCGGGAGGTTGCCTGTGACCACATGGATCGATTCGCCCTCCGGAAAGAGGCCGGCGTCTACGCCGAGATCGCAAAGCGGCGTGGACACGATCGTCTTGTTTGTCGTTTGCTGTGTGACCTGTTCGCTGCCATGGTTGGAACTGCATCCCGTCCACGAGAAGCTCCCGGCGATCGCCGCCGCCCCGGCCAGTGACCGGACAAGTTGAGTCGTAATGCGATTGAGCATGTGGCGAGTCACTCCGTTGAAGGGCGCCGGCACCATCCCGCGCCCCGAAACTTATCGGAGGTTGCCGCGTCCGACTTCGATTGCCGCAGTCCGCGAAAGGCGACTTGAGCGATATTCGCGCAGTAATTGCGGGATGCGGCACTTTCTCACGTCCCGAACCGGCGGCTCCGATAAGGAACTCCGATATCTAAAAGACGCCGAGGGACATCCGCGCGCTTGAGCATCCAGACCTACATCCCCATCGATCTCGCCACGCAGCGCGAGCTATCCGTGTCCACCGTCGCCGAACCGGACATCACCACGCCCAAGCCGCGTTCGGACCTGCGCACGATTCTTGGCAACTGTTTGCTGCAACTGCCGCCCATGGCCTGGATGGCTTTGGACGTCGTGCTGGTGAGCATCGGAGTGTGGCTGGGCACGCGGCTCTTCGTCTGGTGGGAGCTTCCCAATGCGGGGCTGATGGATCCGCAGGAGTGGGCGACGTTCGGTGTCTTGGCTTCATCCATCGTGCTGGCCGGAAGCATCTTCGGACTATACGAAAGCCGCACGCTCTGGTCGCGCGGACGCATCTTCTCTCGCAGCCTTCTGACTGTGTGCCTGGCCATGCCGACGGCGTGGGCGGTGTTGCACCTGATGATGTACTCGACCATGAGCCGCCGATCCGCGGCGACGGGCGTGGTCATCTATCTCATTTCGGCTTGGCTCATGCGCGAACTTGCTCATAACGCGATCCGGTCCATTCGACGCGGACTGCTGGTCATCGGGCAGGGCCCGTGCACTGGACAGATCATTCGATCGGTGCGGCGTGGCTCGGTGCCGGGGTATCGATTGGTTGGGTTGGTGAGTCATGAAGGGGAGGCACGTAGGCACGAAGGCACGGAGGCACGAAGGAAATCGAGAAGGGACAAAGAGACAGAGGGACAAAGGAACAGAGTCGCGCGCCTGTTCAGCCGGCGGTCTGGCTCAACACTCGCTGCTGAAGCGCGAGGGTTTTCGGGCGACTTTGTTGGCGGGGAGCCGAGCAAACATGCAGGCGATATTCCGATTGCCGGCCGACTTGCAGACATTGAGGAAATCTGCCGCGAGCATGATGTGGCCGAGGTCGTCGTGGCCGATCGGGCCGCGGACGATCCCGTGTATCAACGGGCCGCACTGGCATGCCTGCGCCGCGGCTGCCGCGTGACCAATGAGACGACGTTCTATGAGAAGACCTACGGCGAAGTGCCGGCGGCCCACATCCGTCCGAGCTGGTTTCTCGCGGCCGATCTGAAGGGCCAGCGCGAAGAGCATGCCGTGCTCAAGCGGATGTTCGATCTGGCCATTGCGTCGATCGGACTCATCCTCACCCTGCCGCTGTGGCCTCTCATTGCGCTCGCGATTCGCACCAATGGCCGCGGGCCGATTTTCTACTGCCAGACCCGCGTCGGACAGGGTGGCCGCAACTTCACGCTGATGAAGTTCCGCACCATGCGTAATGACGCCGAGACTGCCGGCTCGACCTGGGCCAAGCCTGACGATCCTCGGGTGACGCGCATCGGGCGGTTCCTGCGGCGCATGCGGCTCGATGAGCTGCCGCAACTGGTCAACATTCTGAAAGGCGAGATGTCGCTGGTTGGGCCGCGGCCTGAACGGCCCGAATTCGTGCAACCGCTCAGCACCTTGATTCCGTTCTATGCTGAACGTCATCTCATCAAGCCCGGGCTGACCGGCTGGGCACAAATCAACTACCGTTACGGCTCGAACATTTCCGACGCCCGCCGCAAGTTGCAACTCGATCTCTACTACATGAAACACATGTCGCTGGAGCTGGACGTGGTGATTCTGCTGCGTACCTTCGGGACGTTCTTCCGAGGCGGGTGCTAGCCTCGCTCTGCCTTGAGGGAGAGGGTTGGGGTGAGGGTGCGGGATACGCGCAGGCTCCACCTGAGCATGATAATCAAATCAAAAGGCGCTCCGTGATATGATGCGCAAACGGCCCATCAGCAGAACGGCCGATTGCGGAGCATGCCGTGCTATGAACTCACATTTTCGCAAGCAATTGCCGCTTGCCCTGATTGCGATCACCGTTGTTGCAACTGCCGCCGGGCGGGCCATGGCATGGGATGAAGAAGGTCACGTCGTGGTCACGCGGCTGGCCTTTCAGGCATTGCCCACCAGCATGCCCGCCTGGATTCGGACGCCGCAGGTGCAGGCCCGGCTGGAGTATTTGAGCGCCGAGCCGGACCGCTGGCGTGGCGCCAATTCGACCCAACTCGATCACATCAACAAGCCCGATCACTACATCGATCTCGAACTGCTCGAACCCTACGGAATGAACATCAACACCATGCCGCGGCTCCGCCGTCAGTTCACCGATGCGCTGACTGAGTTTCGCATCGCGCATCCCGAAGTGGCAAAAGACTACACGCCCGAATCTGATTCTGATTATGTTTACCGCGTGCCGGGCCTTCTGCCGTATTCGATCGCGGAGTTGCAGGCCAAGGTCGTGTCGAGCTGGTCCACCTTAAAGACATTTGAAGCGAATCGAGCCGCCGTGACGGACGAGATGATGGCGGCAGCGCGAGACAATGTTGTTTACAACATGGGCATTCTGTCTCATTTCATCGGCGATGGGGCGCAGCCTCTTCATCTCACTGTGCATCACAACGGCTGGGTGGGCGACAACCCGCGCGGCTTCGGGACCAGCAAGCGATTTCATTCGTACATTGACGGCGGCGTGCTGAAGCGCCATGGATTTGATCGCGACCACCTGCCGGGCACGGCAAAGCCGCCGGCGCTGGTTCGCCATGACAAGTGCTGGGAGGATGTCGCGGCGTATTTGACCGCGTCGCATGCCCAGATGGTGCCGCTGTATGAGTTGGAGAAATCGGGCGAGCTGCAGAGGGAAAAAGGCAAAGCGCTGATTCGCGATCGGCTGGTGGAGGGCGGATCGATGCTGGCGGGCATGTGGGTGTGCGCCTGGGAGACGCCGGTCAACGATACGTTTCTCGATAGGAAATTAAAGGGCCAGCTTCGCGGACCGCAATTCGGCGGAGCTGCGTCGCAGCCGGCGACCAGCGCGCCGACGACCCGGCCGAGTTCTGAGTGAGGCGAGGAAGATCATCTATGACGATTGCACAGAGAATCATGGGGTTGTGTGTTGCGCTAGTGGTGTCCGCCGGACTCGCAGGCTGCGACATCGTATTGTGCAAGCAGCCGCCGACGGAGTCGCACGGCGGCTGTGATCCCAACCTGGCCACCTGCGATGGCGGATCGGCCGATCCAGCGCCGGATTTCATTAACGATACAGCAGTCGATATTGGCGTGTTTGCCCCGGACGATGTGCCGGCCCGAGTGGTGTTGCGCGTGCCCAACGAGGGGCGGCTGCACGTGGCCGATGACGTGGTGCTCTCGTATCTGACCAACCCGCCCGCCAGCGGGCCGCATTTCGTGACGCCAGCCGAGACCGGCTACTACTGCGCCGCGCTCAACACGGGTCACTGGGTGCACAGCCTGGAGCATGGGTACTGCGTTCTGTTGTTCGATGAAAGCAATCCGAAGGCCGCCGCGGCCAAGTCGCTGCTGAGCCTGCTGCCGGTGCTGTTTCCGCCCAGCCCCACGTTCGGCAACGTGAAGCTGATCGTCACGCAATATCCCGGGATGGTGCATCCATTCTGCATGGTCACATGGAACCGGCAGTTCTACCTGGACGACATCGACCTGGCTGCGATGACGGACTTCTACAGCCGCTACATCGACAACGCCCCGGAGTCGATTCCGTAGGTTGTCGCAGACGATTCCGGTTGAGAGCCGGTACCGCAACGATCCGCATGCTACAATGCCGCCATTGCGTGACGCCTGGTCGTTGCGCGCCCGGAGTGAACACGGATGTCACGGGCATTGCGGCTGCTGGTGTTTGCGTCGTTGGTGCTGATGGGGGCGCTGTCAGCCAGTCTGTTCACGGCGCTGAAGACCCGGCCACATCCAACCCTGCGGCAGGTGCGAGCCGTTCTCTTCGATAATTGGGGGCTTTACGGTGTATTTCAGCTGAACGTCGGGCTGTTGTTCGCGGCGGTGTGGATTTTGTGCGTCCATCGCAACAAGCTGGTGGCCTTGCTTTGGATTTTCGCGATGGCATTCGTGGGGCACATCGCGACGATTGCCTACGTCGTTTATCGTGCATTCGGGGCCCGGACCATGGCCGACATCTTTGCGATGCAGCCCGGCCCGGCAAAGGCGGAAGTGTCTGGCCCGGCCATTCATTCATGCGATGCGACATTCAATGTCGATCTGCCCGAGCCGGCCGCGCCTGATACAGAGTCGCCGGCCCCGGCGAGCGCTGACGAATCGACCCACGTGAGTGCGTAGCGTCATTGCCTGGTCAGGGCGATGTGCGGCACGATGTACTCCAGCATCCATCCAAAGTTGAACAGATAGGAGCTGTGCTCGCCCGGATTTCCGTGTTTGAGAAACATCTCCAGCGTCCAGGGAATCTGAAGCAGTCGCGGATCGGTCGAATCGAAGCCGCTGTAGGCCACGGCATCGTCGCGCGTGAGATCGGTCGTGCCCAGAAGGGCCATCCAGATGCGCAGGGTGTTCTCCAGCGGCGACCAGTAGGAGACCATGCCGCCGGTGGAACGATCCAGCGCCGGACCGACGTCGTATTTTCGCGAGACCGAACTGCTGATCAGGATGATCTTGTCGACCGGGGCGTCTGCGGGCAGGGCCGCGGCCACCATCATGGCAAACATCGAGCCGGCCGAGAATCCGAACAGGGTGACCGGGGCGTTGGGGTGAGATCGAATGTATGCCGCGATGCGTGCAGCCTCCGCCTCGGCATCCAATTGATGCTGAGCGAGCGCCGCTTCGGGTGCGATGGCGTAGCCCCAGGGAAAGGTCCACTGGGGCACCTCGATGGCCTGATCGATTCCGGCGATGCGTATGGCGGTGTGAAAGCCGAGCATCTCGCTGTCGCTGCCCAGGGCTCCGGCGTACATCACAATGAGACCTTTGTCATATTGTGACGGGGTCGAGGGCGGATCGTTCCAGACTTCCACGCATCCCGAGGGACACGTCAATAGCGATGCGGCAATCAGCGTGCAGGCTGCCAAGCGCAAGACAGAGTTTCGTTGAACGACCCGCATCACCCGGCGGGCGGACTGAACAAATGCCATGTAATGAAATTCCTGCAACGGCGCGCGAGGCCGGAGGCGTAGCGTAGGCGCGAGCCCAGATGTCGTAAATAGCCTTTATGCAGAAAGCGCCATCGACAGCGCCGTCGCAACGGAGTGCATCTGTTCCGAGGACAATTCGGGGTAGATCGGAATACTGAGCACCTCGCGGGCGGCCTGCTCCGAATTTGGGAAGTCGCCCGCTTTGTGACCCAGATAAGCGAAGCACTCCTGAAGGTGCAGCGGCAGGGGGTAATAAATCTCGCTGCCCACGCCCAGTTCGCCGATGCGCTTCTGCACCGCGTCGCGGCGGCCATTGGGAATTCGGATGGTGTACTGGTTGTAGATCGACTGGTTGTGCGGATAGATGACCGGTCGCCCAACGGGCAGGTCCGCGAGCAGCCGATCGTACGTGGCTGCATTGCGGCGGCGACCCTCGCTCCAGTTATCGAGGTGCCGGAGCTTCACGCGGAGAATGGCCGCTTGAATCGCATCGATGCGAAAGTTGCCGCCGATGAACTTGTGGAAATACTTCGGCTCGGCGCCGTGGGTGCGCAGGATGCGGCAGCGATCAGCCAGGGCGTCGATGTCGGTCACCAGCATGCCGCCATCGCCGAAGCAACCCAGGTTCTTGCTGGGGTAGAAGCTGAATGTGGTCATGCAGGCGTATTGACCGGCGGACTTGCCGCGATGCTTGGCTCCGATCGACTGGGCGCTGTCCTCGATGACCGCGATCCTTCGCCGTCTGGCGATTTCCATGATCGTCGTCATATCGGCAAGCTGTCCGAAGAGATCGACCGGAATGATGGCCTTGGTCCGTGGGGTGATCGCGGCTTCGATCCTGGCCGGATCGATGTTGTAGCACTGCGGCAGGATATCGACGAAGACGGGTGTCGCGCCGACGCGAGCGACGCAGCCGGCCGTGGCGAAAAAAGTGAACGGCGTAGTGATGACTTCGTCGCCAGGGCCGATTTCAAGGGCCATGAGTGCGAGCAGAATCGCATCGGTTCCGCTGGACAGGCCGATGGCGTGCTTCACGCCGCAATACCGCGCAATCTCCTCCTCCAGCGCCTTCACCTGCGGACCCATGACGCACATCTGCGACTCGCAGACCTCGTCGATGACGGGGCGCACTTCGTCTCGAATCTGGGCGTATTGCGCCTTCAGATCGAGCAAAGGGACTTTCACCAGATTGCCCGTGGTGTTTCGCGCCGTGGGGGTTTCACTCTTGGTCATGGTTTGCACGCATTCAATTCCATATTTCAGAACACACCACGCGAGTGGTGGAAGGCTTGGACTTGCGGTGACGTTGCGCGGTTTCTGAAAGACCCCTGACTGGCGTCCGGGGTTCTGATACAGCGCATTCTCAAGTCTGCGGCTGCGCTGGTTCTTCTTCTTCTTCTTTTTCTTTCATCTTCGTCGGCTTTTCTTCGTTCACCACGGTCACCGGGGCGATTTCTTCGAGGCTCTTCTTCACCTTGGCCGCTTCGCCGACGACGGCGATGACCAGCTTCTTGCGATCGATCAGCTCCCCGGCGCTCTTGAAGACCTGATCGAGCGTGGTCGAATTGATCGCCCCGAGATAGCTCTTGAAGTAATCCGCGGGCAGGCCCTGGGTCTCGATCATCCACAAGTCGTTGACGATCTGATCGGGCGTCTCGCGCTCGCCCGCGAAAGCGCCCGAGATGTATGTCTGCGTATCTTTCAGTTCAGAGTCGGTTGCCTTTTCTTTTTGGATCTTGTCGACCACTTCCAGCAGCGTCTTGACCGCCTCGGCGGTCGTATCCGTCTTGGAAAACGTGCTCATCTGGAATTCGCCGGCGAAGCGTCGTGCCGAAATGCCGCCGCGGGCGCCGTAGGTCAATCCCTTCTCCACGCGCACTGCCTTGTTCAACCGGCTGTTGAAGCCGCCGCCGAGGATGTTCGAGAGGACGCGACCCGAAGCGTACTGCGGATTGTCGCGTTTGATGCTGAGGTGGCCCACGCGAATCTGGCTCTGCTCGCTGCCGGGCCGGTCATACAAATAGATGTGCGTCGCATTGTTGCCCGGCAGGGCGGCGAGCGTCGCCGGCGTGAACTTGCCTTCGCCTTTCCAGCGTCCGAGATGCTTTTCGGCAAGCCGCATGGCATCCTCAATCTTGATGTCGCCGGCGAAATACAGCACGGCGTTGTCGGGCCGAACGTGGGTCTTCCACCAGTTCTTCATGTCATCAATCTTGACGGCCTTCACATCTGAGGCTTCGCCGGTGACAGTGCGAGAATAAGGATGATTGCCGTAAAGCTGCTTTCGGAACTCCTGATCGGCCAGATACTCCGGCGTCTTGGTCGAGATCATCAGGCCCAGCGTGGTCTGCTGCTGCAGGATGTCGAACTCGTCCTTGGGAAAGATCGGGTTCAGCGTAACATCGGCCAGAAGTTCCATGGCCAGGTCCAACTGAGGCACGAGGGCAGAGCCGGAGATTTCGGCCGTGTCCATGTCGGCCGAGCCGGAGAGCTGAATTGCGTTGCTCTCGAGCGTCTCGGCGATCTTCTTGGAATCGCGCGTCGTCGTGCCTTTGGACAACATACTCATGGTCATGTTGGCGACGCCGGGCTTGTCTTCGGTCCACGCGCCGCTCTTGATGCCGAGGGTGAACGAGACCATCGGCACTTCGTGATTGCTGACCACGACGACTTCCAGCCCGGAGAGCAGCTTCCTGCGAAGGGATGCCAGGTCGGGGCTGATCGACAGCGGACCGGCGACCGGCGGCGAATCGGGTTCGCCTTCGGGTCGAACGGCCTTGGCCTTGGGACCGGTGCGATCGGCGATCTTGTTCTCCTTCGGCTCGGGCGGTGCTTCGCCCTCGTCCTCGGGATCGGCCTTCTTTTTGCCGCCGAGCAGATTCTTGAACATGCCGCCGGCGCTGGGCTCGACGCGAATCTCGCGGCGATTGTTGGCCGTCAAGTATTTCACCGCGACGCGTTGCACGTCTTCGATGGTCACAGCGTCGATCTCAGCGAGCCGCCGGTTGATGCGATCGGTGTCGCCGTAAAGCACCGCATACTCGCCGAGCTTTCCGGCCTTGCTGGCCACGGTCAGCATTCCATTGACCTCGCTGCGGCGCATCTGGGTCTTCATCTTGGCGAGTTCGGATGCGGTAACCGGCTTCTTGACGGCCTGCTCGATGTGCTTGTCGATGGTCTTCATCAACTTGGTCTTATCGCCGACCAGTGGCAGAAGGATTCCGCCCGCGCCCGCCAGACCCGCGCCCTCAAACGCGAAAGCGCCTCCGAGGGCGAGTTGAGCGATCTTCTGGTCTTTCACGACGTCAATATACAAACGACTGGATTCGCCGCCGCCGATGATACCCATGAGCACTTCCAGAGGAAGCTGATCGGGATGGGCCTCGCCGACGGTTGGATACACCACGCCGAGCACCGGCAGCGGTCCCTTTTCCTCTTTCAGTTCAATCGTGGGGTGCGGCTTGTCGGTCTCGAACGGCTTGATGACCGGTCTGGTGGGATCAGGGCACCTGGGAATCCACGCGAAGTACTTCTGGGCGAGTTTCTCAACCTCGTCATGCTTGACCGCGCCGACCACGACGAGCGTGGCATTATTCGGCACGTAGTATTTGTTCCAGAAATTGGCCAGCTCCTGCAATTCGGCGGCGCGGAGATTGGAGATTTGTCCGCCGGGTGTCCACGCGTAAGGCCGGTCCTCGAAGAGCGCGGCCAGCAGCCGCTCGGGCACGCGGCCGTAGGGCCGATTGTGACCCATGCGCAGTTCTTCTTCGACGACCTTGCGTTCGGTGTGATAGCCCTTGCTGTCTATTTTTAGGAAGGCCATCCGCTCTGATTCAAGCCAGAGGACCATTTCCAACTGGTTGGCGGGAACCTGGTTGACATACACCGTCTGATCGAAGGCCGTATAGGCGTTGCAGTTGCCGCCGACCTTGCGGATGTTGTCGAAGTGACCGGTCTCATTGAGCCGATCGGTGCCGCGAAACATCATGTGCTCAAACATGTGGGCGAAGCCCTGCCGGCCGGGGTCTTCGTTCTTTGAGCCGACGTGGTACCACACCTGCACGGCGACGATGGGGCAGGAGAAGTCCTCAAGCGAGACGACCTTGAGGCCGTTTTCGAGAGTGGTCTGCTTGAACGGGAACGGATGGTCGCCGGCCCAGGCGGGGGTGTAACCTGCGATCAAGCAAGTAAAGGCCGCACATGCCGAAATGAAACGCCGTTTGCTGCGCATTTTTTGCTTCTCCACGTGATTGTTCGCGAAACACAGTATCAGCGGGATGAATTGCGCTGGCAAATCAGCGTTCGAGTCGGAATGGGCCATGCTTGAGCGAGTGGAGACGGGCGGCTATTGGAGACGAGTGCATTACAAGGCACAATTATCGAGTACCTTGCATCCTGTCGAATTGCACCCGAGGCGACCAGTAATCTTCGCGGGCAGGCTCGTCGCGACAGAGATCGGTCGAAAGGTACTTCTTGTTCGAGTCGCACAAGACGGTAACGACGTTGGCGTCGGGACCAAGCTCCTTCGCCAGGCGAATTGCGCCAACCAGATTGGCGCCGGCCGAAATGCCCACGCCGAGGCCCAGTGAACGACATACTGACTGCGCCATGAGAATGGCATCCCCGTCCCACACGTCTACAACCTCGTCCAATTCACTCAGATTTACGATTGACGGGATGAACTCGTCGGAGATGCCCTGGATGCGGTGCTTGCCCACTTTGCTACCCGTGCGAAGCGTCGGCGAGTTGGCAGGCTCGAGCGGATGCACGCGTACGCTCCGACCGCTTCGCCGCAAATAGCGGCCTACACCCATGACCGTACCACCTGTACCGACTCCGGCAACAAACGCGTCAGTCTGCACCCGGAATACGGCCAGCTGCTCTTCAATCTCCGGTCCTGTCATCGTTTCGTGTGCTTCAATGTTGGCGGGATTGTCGAATTGACGCGGCAGAAAGACGTGGGGCGTCGCCCGGGCGAATTCTTCAGCCATGCTGATGGAACCCAGGAAGCCACCCTGCTCGTGAGAAACCGGCACGACTTCTGCGCCAAAGTTCTGCATCAATTGGACTCGCTCCTGGCTCATCCAGTTGGGCATGTATATGCGAACGGAGTGGCCCAGTGCGCGGCCGATTGCTGCGAAGGAGATTCCGGTGTTTCCGCTGGAGGCCTCGACGATGGCGTCTCCGGGTTGCAATTCGCCTGATTCATAAGCCCGGCGAATGATGTGAGCCGCCATGCGGTCCTTCACGCTGCCCGTCATATTCATGACTTCATATTTGGCGAATATGCGGCCCTGCCGACCGTCCAATCGGTAGCTGATTTCAAGCAGTGGCGTGCGCCCAATCATGGCGGCAAGCGGGTCCACTGCGGCCGCGGTCGGGCGAGTTTTCGTGGCGGTGTTCATGTGAGGGGACTCAGTCTAGCCGAGAGCATGTTCTGAGGCCACCGGCTGACAAGACTCATTGAAGTACCGGCTCCATGATGCAATATCAGGGGGCACTCTACTTCTGCGCTGGTCATTGCCCTTGCCGCGCCGTATTCCATCCGTTGGTCACAAGCATCCAGTTGTCGCCGTCGTCACGGTCGAATGGATCCTTGAGCCGGTGCACGACCCGGGCGGGTGTGTTGAAGAAGCTGGTGTAGCTGTTCCAGTATTTCACGTCGATGACCAGGTACTCCGGCGTGGCGCTTTTTAGACGGGCGGAGATTTCGTTGGCGATGCGATACTGCAGGGCCTCGGAGGCCTTCTTGCGTTCGGTCCGCATCGAGGCCAGCTCCATCGCCGAGAGCAGCGGGGGGATGGGACGACCGAGGTGCCAGGCGAGTCGCGGATCGGGCCGTCCGACCGCCCAGGTGATGCGCTCGGTGGTCGGAATGCCGGCGTCGCGGATGAGCCGAGCCATTTCGCGCGGTTTGTAATCGAGCCAGCCGGTGCGTCCGACGCCGATCCAGGCGGCGACGAAAACGGCGCCCGACATTGCGACAAGCGAGAGAAAGCTCGTCGTGCGGCGTCCGTGAAAGAAGAAATGGCAGGCGACGGCGATGCCGAGTGCGGCGACGGCGATGACCCCCGTTCCCGTCCACGCGAGCGCGGGCATCTTTTGGCGCAGCACGATGGCGCCTGCGATTCCCCCCAGGATCGCGATCGCAGCGAATCCGATGGTGATACCCGAGACAGCGCGGCGCG
>CAYXEY010000095.1:0-11967 GCA_964464105.1 uncultured Planctomycetaceae bacterium | reverse complement strand
AAGGCTCGCGTAGTCCAATTGTGTTGGATCCATCTCGAAAGATTGTATTGCTGCGCGGGCTGTGGGTGGCAGATTTGCGCGCTTGGGCGAAGGCCTTGACTTAATTCCGCGAGGATTTCACTGGCCGTACTTGCCTTCGCAATGGCCATCAGCGCTTCGGCGCTGGCCAGCGCGGACTTCAGAATGGCCATTCTCGCTTTCGCGCTGGCCATTCTTGACTCGGCGCTGGCCATAAAATGTTTCGCGCTGGCCATTTTCAAGTCCGCGCTGCCCAGTTTTGCTTCCGCGCTGGCCATTTTCATCTTCGCGCTGGCCATTGCGAACTCCGCGCTGGCAAAAAATGTTTCGCGCAGGTCGCTTATCCGGTCGTCCGTGGATTTCCAGCCGTGTCTGAATCGATTTTCACGGACGGCTCCCGGGTGGCATGGCTGCGGCCGTTGGCAGCCATGTCGCATGCGAGCGTTGCGTGCCCGACACATGGTCGCCAGAGGCCGCGACCATGCCACCCATTGCAAGTTATGCAGTCCAGTTCCAGACTTCCCGTCCGCACTCTGGACAGACACTACTTGTATTGCCCGTCAGGTCATAACCACAGGAAACGCAAATCGCGACACCCTGTCGGCGCAGGTATGCGCGGACTGTGCGGCGGCTTCGTGACCGCATCAGCAATGTGCCTATGCATATCCAACCGCAGAAAAACACAATGAGGATCGAGAGTACCATCAGCGTCCCGCCCATTGCGCCGCTGGGCCAGGGGAGGAACGCGAGAATCGGCGGGAAAATCGTCGGAGCAACAGCCCATGAGATTGCGCAGAAGAGTACGCCGCAGGTAGACCATCCGATCCAGTATTTGTCGGACGTTTTTTGATACGCCGCCAAGCGCCGAGCTTCGTCCGGCTCTCGTAGCAATTCGGGGATCAGCCATTCGCGAAATCGCTTCATGTCTTCAGCGTAGCATAGCTGCTATCGTTGGCAGCCATGTCGTATGCGAGCGCCGCGTGCCCAACGCATGGTCGCCAACGGCCGCGACCATGCCACCCCCTGATTGAGACCCCAGTGGGGAGTCACTGACAATCCCTGCATTTCTCCATCAGCACCACATCCCCCGAGGGAAGGACCACGCGCAGCATCGGCCACCCGGTGGGGTCCTGCTCGGGCGTCACCGTGAGGGTCGTGGCGAAAGCCTGCGCGGGTTCGGCGTACTTGTTGGGTCCGCAGTTGTCCGTGACCGAGTTGGTGGCCTGGGCCGGGTGCAGCGTCAGGTCCGGGCCCGCCAGGGTCAGGGTGCCGGACTCCCGCCACTGCGTCGTGCGGATGCAGATGCTGCCCATCGTCAGGGAATTCAGCACATGCTCGTATTGCCCGTCGGGGCCGAAGTAGAAGTTGACGCCGAGCGAGCCGCTGAAATCGTTGACTGGAATCTGCCCGGTGTAGTAACCGGGAACGTAGGTCAGAATGGCCCGCCACACGCCCGTGAGCTCCGCCGGTATCGGCGTGCCCGGCGTGGGGTTGGTGACGGGAATGAAATCGGTTCCAAGCGGGCAGCCGGCGATCAAGGCCGAACTGCATAACACGCAAACCATTGCAAATCGCGTTTTCATGACAACCTCCTTTGTTCGGCGCTTCCTGTGCCGTTGACTTCTCATTGACGGTCAGGGGGATACCTCACGCAGGTGGCGGATTCTTGTTTCATCAAGAGGAATTGGGATAGCGCATCGAGACGGGCCCGCATTTTCGCACGCCTTGAGGGGCAACGCCCCGGCCCAGCCTCAGCCCAGGGCAGAGCGAAGCGCCGCCCTGGGAAATTCAACCGGTGATTCGTAAGGGCTGAAGGCCCGATTCAGAATTCGGAAAATGGAGCGGGCTTTCAGCCCTTGAACAATTGTTCGTCGAATATCCAGGGGCGATGCCCCTGGCTCGAGCTGAGGCGCACCGTTGGTGCTCAGTCCTTAGAGTCGCTCTTTCCCTGCTCGTCAATCTGCTCGCGGGCGCGGCGCTTGGTTTTGAGCAGGCGGGCGGTCATGGGGGTGTCGTCCGGGGCCGGGGGCTTGGTTGACGGCTTCGGCGATTGGGCTGGTTTTGCACCATCGAGCAACTCAAGTGATTGCGGCTTGTCGACTGCTGTCCGGGCTGGGGACAGCCCGGCTCTGCTCGTGTCGCCGGCCGGCGACAGCGGGATTGAATCCGTGGTGCGAACAGGGGGTGGGGCGGGGGTGTCGGCTGACGCTCGCGGCGTTTGGGCTCGTTGCCTTGCGGCCTTCAGGCCCGCCATCACGACTTCCGTCGGTTCCGACTTGCGGCGACCAAACGGATTGAGCCACCGGCTCATCCACGCCCGCGTGCGGACGGGGTCGATCGAGATGCGCCGTACGGCGACGTCCATGAGGAACAACCCCGCGGCGAGCATGAACAGCGCCGCGTGAATTGGATAGAACGTGTGCGTCCGGCGCAGATCCGGCTCGGTCAGTACTTCCTGCGGTCGGTCGGGATCGAGGATGCGGCCACCGGTCTTCAACGCGATGTCGCGCACGCGGGCTTCGTCCGAACGGACTTCGCGCAATTCCTCGGGGCACGCCACCGAGACGACCGTATAAAACGCAGCGCCCTGTCCCGACGAATCCACCAGGCGCACGATGTAATCGCCCGATTTTTTCGCATCGAACTCGCCGTCAAACCGCCCCGGACCGATCGGCGAAAGCGGCAGCGACGACACTTCGCCATTCGGTCCCACGATCTTGCAGGCCAGATTGGGATAGCGACCCTTGGCGATCAGCTCCGGATCGGCCTCGGCAGACAATCGCACGCGCCCGCGCTCCAGCGTGCTGGATACGCTCCAGCCTTTGAGGGTCGCGGGCCGCGCGGTCCAACGTACGATCTGGGTCCACAGCTTGCTGAAGCTCGACCATCCGACCCAGTCCGGTCCCCAGCGGTTCCACATGCCGCTGGTAAACGCCGTCGTGCGACCCAGGCCGACCTGCCAGTAGGCCAGGATGGGGTCGCCGAGGCCGCCGGTCTTGCGGGTGATAGCCACGGTCGCATCCGGCCGCGGCGAGGTCAGCACATAGCCCTTCAACTGCGGAATCGTCGCGGGATCAATGCCCGCGGTCGGCTCGTCATCCAGCCCGGCGCGCAGCGTCGGAGCAAATGGCTTCTCGTAGAGTCCGGTTCGCGTGACCATCGCAGTCTCGCGCACGAAGACGCGTGGCAATTTCGTGGTGTCATCAACGGAATAGAAGCGGCCCTTGGACAGACGGGCAATCGTGGTCAGCAGATTCTTGTCCGCATCGGAGCCGACCGCGACCGTTGAAATAGTGATCTTGTTCTGACCCGACTTTCGTGCGAAGTTCTCGAAGTCGCCCGGCATGGACTGGCCGTCGGTCAGCACGATCATGTGCCGCACATTGGCATTCGCGCCCATGAGGGCCTTGCCGGCCTCCTCCATGGCGGGATACATGTTGGTGCCGCCGCCGCAGGTGATGTTCCTGATGCGGGAAATCGAGGCGTTCTTGTTGGTATTGCGACCGAGCGGCACGACCCAGTCAAAACCGCCTTCAAACGCCAGCACGCCGAGCAGATCGAGCGACGAAAGCAGCTGCGCCGTGCGCACCGCCGCCTCGCGGGCCATGGCCAGTTTTTCGCCATCCATGGAGCCCGATCGGTCAATGACCAGCACCATCGCGCTGCTCAGGGTCATCAGCCGGTCGCGATCGGTATAAACGGGAAGCAGCGATTCCAAACGCGTGCCCGCGTAGCCTCCGGCGCTGAATGATTGATCGCCGCCCAGGGCGATCAAGCCGCCGCCGAGATCACGCACATACGTGGTGAGCGCCTGTTGCGAGGATTCGGGGAGATTCACCGCGGCGACATTGGAGAGAATCACCAGGGGGCGGTTCGCCAGGGTCGCGGTGTCAAGCCACGCCTCCGACACATCCATGACGTCACATTCGACGCCCTCTTCCTGGAGCGCTGTCACCAATGGATCGCCGGCCAGCGTGGCGGGCGTGGCCCCGGCATCGCTGCCGCTGATGAACAGGATCGGCTCCTGTCCGGCGACAACGGTGGCGGCGGTGGCGTGGTTGTTCTCGACGATGGCATCAGCCGAAAGGTCCGCCGGAACGAAAGCCATCTTGTAGCGGTGCAATCCCGGATCGCCGGGCGTGACCGGGATGACGAATCGATTGGAGCCGGCGGCCAGTTCGACCGGATGCCCGGTTGAATCGCTATCGGGGTCTAAATCCACGACGACGTCGTCGCGATACAGCTCGAGCCGGCCGCGCGTGTTTTTCGAAGAGCGCAGGAGAAGCTGGAGATTGACCGCCTCTTCCTTGCGTGCGGTCGAGGGTGCGGTCAATCGCTCCACCAGCACTTCTCCACCGGCCTTGTGCACCAGCGGAAGAACGTCGACCGGAACCGCCGCGGCAGTAAGGGCCTGCACCGAGGCGTCCGACGAACCGGCGTTTTCGTTGCCGTCGGTAAAGAGCACGATACGGCCAACGGTGTTGGGCAACAGGCTGGCCATGCCGAGTTGTAATGCGGCTCCGACGTCGGTGGCTTCGAGATCCGACGCCGCTGCCGGTTGACGCACGTGGATCGCGGTGTCGGGCAGTTGCTCGATGGCCGCGCGGCCTGCGAACGAAATGACACCGAGCTTGTCCTTATCAACGCGGGTCGATTTCGCGGCGTCGACCATGAACTGCTCGGCCCGGTGCCGCTGTTCGGTGGGGATGCTGCGCGAGATGTCGAGGATGAACAGGACGGTCCGATCGGCGACTTCCTTCATCATTTCCGGAAGGGCCAACGCCCCGACCAGCAGGAGCAGCACGATGCACCGCAGGATGACGGCCATCTTACCGCGCACCCGACCCAGGCCAGCCATCGACCGCCAGGCGAGATAAATGGCAACGGGGATCAGCGCCAGGGCGACAAGGGCCCAGGGGTTGTTCAGCCGCAGCCGCGGGATTTCGGCCAGCAGGTCCATGTGCTATCAGCATAGCCGCCAATTTGGCGAAATGCGATGGGAACAGAACCCCGGACGCAAGTCCGGGCAGCGGCGAGGAGATTCGCGCATGGGGACGATGTTACGACCGGCACACCAATCGCGCGATGGGCCCACCACTTGCGTGTTGGGTTCGGATGGCGACCGTATGGCAATTACGTGCACGGCATTCAATGTGACTTGGTCAGCGCGCCGTGCTTCTTGCAGAACAGGACGTGGTCGAGCGAATACTTGCCCGGTCCTAGCAGCAGCATGATGGTGAAGGCGCACAGATACAGAAACGCCAATTCCTTGGTTTGAAACTTGTCGGCCTTATGAACCACGAAGAAGGCCACGCCCATGGTGAACATCGCGGGCACGCAGGCGATGCGGGTGAACAGACCCAGCACAATCAGGACGCAGCAGAAAAACTCGCCGCCGACCGCGCCCCAGTAGCTGGCGGCATTGCCGATCCCGAGTGGGTCGGGAAACTTGGCGGTTGACATGCCGGTCAGTTTGCCGTAGCCGTGGCTCATGGCCATGGTGCCGCCGAAGACCAGTCGCATCAGCAATGCGGCGAAATCTGTCAGCGACGTGTGTGGTCTAAGAATGTTCGCGAGGGGCATGCGGCGCTCCTTTTCATCAAATGGCCCGACGAGAGGCGTGATGATAGGTGGCATCGCAAATCCCGGCCACATCAGTCATAAAAAAGGGCATCGATTCCGCTGATTCAATTCAAACGCGATCGCGCTGCGATCTAAATTCACTTTCGTGGACGGTAAAAAAATCGCGCATTTTTTTTTCAATTTTTTTCACCAAAATTCACGAATGTGGGTTGAGCCGGATTGGTCGATCCCAGATACTGGGGGCCGCGAGCGCCTCATCGAGGCTGGCGATGGAGGACAGACAATGGTCTTAATCATAACAGCCGCGCTCTATCTGTCTCTTGGGGTCGAACCGGTCACTCCGCCCGCGCAACCGGGGCCGACCAGTCGTCCCGCCGAGCCTGCGGCGGGTGGAGTAGTTGCACCGGCACCTGTGCCTGCACCGACACCCGCGCCTGTTCCCGTGCCTGCGCCGACGCCGGCCCCTCGGCCGGTCGAGCCAGAGTCGCCAGCGTTGGCTGCACCGACCATTGAACCTCAGACCACCATTCAACAGGTCATCCGCATTGAGGTGGATCCGCACGTGCTGCCGCTTCATCTCGAGGCCATCGCGCCCTTGTTTGCGACATTGGCCGTCGGTGGAGCGCCCGCTCCAGCCACACCGCCCACGGCCGCAGCGCCGGCCGCACCCTCTTTGCGTTTCGAATTTGCCGCACCGGGCACACCAGGATCAGCGAAGGCCAGTCCGATCGTCGGCATCCTCCGCGCCCTGAACGTGGCGCAGGCCGACACTGCAACCGTTGATGCCGCCATGCAGGAAGCCGTGGATCGCCTGCGGACTTTACTGAATGACGAGACCCGCCGAATCATCGCCAAGCTTGATGTGAGTCGAGCCAGGGCGCGGGAAGTGGTCGAGGCCAAGCGTAAGAAATCGGAAGAGCTGATTGGTCGGCGCGCCGCCGTGCTCGCACAGTGGAATGTCCGGGCGATATCCGAGTCACTTCCCCGGCTGGAGACCGATCTTCGCGCCGCCGATCTGGAGAAGGCCCGGGTGACAAGCGAACTGGCGGGACGTCGCGCCCGTCAGGTGAAGCTCACGGCCGAACTGGCCCGCGTCAACCAGTTGGTGGAAAAGGCAGCCGAGACCGACGAGGCCAGCCTGGCGCTGACCCGCGTCGTCGAGCTTCGCAAGGAGACCTTGTTGCGAGTCCGCAAGATGTGCGGCACCGGCAATGCCAGCCCCAATGAGCAGCAGCAGGCCGAAACCGACCTGGCCCTGGCCGAGGCCGATCTTGCCCGCCAGCGCAACAACGCGCTGCAGCAGGCCAAGGGGCAGGAAGTTACCCAGCTGCGGGCGATGTTGACGCAGGTCAATATAGAACTGCCCGATCTGGAGGCCCAGCTTGCGGCGGCGGAAGCTCGCGTCAAGGATCTGCGCGCAACGATCGCAGCCATCGAAGAGATCACCACAAAGGTGGATCGAAGCATCGTCGCGGCTGAGACGGAATTGCAGCGGGCCGAGAAGGCGCTGGCTGATCTGGGTGCCGAAATCGACGGTATCCGCGAGGCCGATGTGAGCGTGCTGGGGCAAAATTAACCCCACGCATCAACTTTCCCGGACACCCATTCAAATAATCGTTGCTAACAGTTCAATTCAAAATTGTCATCAATTTTCCTTGACATCCTCCGACGCACGTAGTACCCTACGACGTATGTAGGAGCGTATGGACGGAATCGGGGTCAAACGCTCCAAAATTTACAAAAAACGCCCAGGAATCAACCGTGACAGGTCGGCAGGTCGAGGTTGGCGCATCGGAGTTGGAGGTCCTCAAAGTCCTTTGGGACGAGGGGCCCTGCACAGTGCGCCAGGTCCATGCCGCGCTGCATGATCGGGGTCGCCGGGTCGCCTATACGACAGTGATGACCTTTCTCAATCGTCTTGAGCAGAAGGGGAGCGTGGCGGCCGACAAGGGCGGCCTGGCCTACGTGTATCGGGCGGTGGTGTCGCGGGAGAAACTCAGTCGGTCACGGCTGAAGACCCTGGTTCAGGAAATGTACGACGGCGCCGCCGGCTCGCTGGTGCTTCACCTGGTGAAGAGCGAGCAGCTTACGCCGGACGAAGTCGCCGAGTTGCAAAAGCTTCTGGACAAGCTGGATCAGGACCAGGAGCCGGGCGAGGAAGGCGAATCCCAGGACAAGCGCGAGGGCAAACGGCCATGAATCCGTGGTCCGACATTCTCGTGGCGGGATTGTGGAGGGCCGGCTGGGCCGTGGTGCCGGTGGCGCTGGTGGTGGCGGCGGTTTGCCGGTTTGGCAAATGCAACGCGACCACGCGGCACGCACTCTGGCTCACGACGTTTGCCGGATTCATCGCGGCCATGTGGCTGCCCGGGCCCACGGTTGAGCCGCCGCCCGCGCCGGAGCCGGTGTATTTCGTCGGCAGCCATTTTGGCGGAGCCGACACCGATGGCTCACCGATGCTTCCATTTGTTCCGGTGGTGAACGCCGGACGAGCAAAGCCCTATGGCGTAATTAAAGACAACACTGCGACGACCGCCCAGGTCGCCGCAGATACGGAACCCACTCCACCCAGGACAGCCGCCTGCAGCGCGGATTCGTCGGCGGCGTGGCTCGCCTCGACGGCGAACCGGCTCAGGCGGCTGTCCATACCTTTGCTCGCGGGGTTCGAGCAGGGACGGGAGTGGATTCGCGAGATCGGTTCCGAAAGCTGTTGTGCCGTGCCGGTCGAAGAGCCGCCCTCAGTTGATTGCGGCGGGGTGGCATACGCATGCAATAGCGACACACCCGCTTGCGGCGATGCGTCGGATTCGACCCTGGTGAGCGCGGCAACTGTTGCGTCCGACTGGCTGGCGTCACTCCCAACCGTCATTACTGATGGCGTTTCGATGGCGAAGGCGGAAATCAGAAGCGCGTTTGCCTCAGCTGCCGCGCGGAACCCCAAGCCGGATGAAGTGCCCGAATTGACCGCCGCCTCGAACATCGCGACGGCGCTTTCTTTGCTGGGTTCGGTGAAGACGACGTCAAATCCTGACGAGTTGGATCCGTGGCCGGGTGAACCGGGTGCGGAATTCTCGGCAGCCCACGAATGGCAGCGGTTTGCGAGCAGGCTGCTCGATGTACGCGATGCCGTCGGCCTGGTCCCGCCGCTCCCCACGACCGCATGGGCTGTTGGCTTCGTGAGCATCGCGGGATTGCTGTTGCTGAGAACCATGTCCGCCGCCCGGCGACTACGCCGCGTTCAACCGGCCGACGCCGAAACACTCAAACTTGTCGAGCGTGAGGCCCGGCGGCTCGGACTGAAGTCCGCCCCCGATACATTCATGATCGACGACCGCGTTTCTCCGCTCATCTGGTGCGGACGGCGCGTTCGACTCATCCTTCCGCGCACTTTCTGGTCCGAACTCGATTACGACGCCCGTCGCGCGGTGATCTGCCACGAACTGGCCCACCTGCGCCGGCGCGATCACTGGGTCCGTCGCCTTGAGATTCTCGTCACGTGTCTCTATTGGTGGCATCCGGTGATGTGGTGGGCCAAGGCACGCATGGCCGAAGAAGCCGATGCCTGTTGTGACGAATGGGTGACCTGGGTGTTGCCGCGCGAGCGACGGGCCTATGCCCGCGCGTTGCTCGCGGCGACGGATTTCGTCAGTGGAAGCGTGGCGCCGCGACCCCTTGCGGTGGCCATGGCCTCAGCGCGAGCCGCGAAGATAGCCAGGAGATTGACCGTGATTATGACTGCGACACGACGACCGAGCCTTGGATTGGCGGGTGCATGTGGTGTTTTCGCGCTGGCCGCGCTGGCCTGGGTGGCCACGCCCGCCCAGTCCTGCCCACCGGAAGAGGAAGGTGCGACCACGACGCAGAGCCGCCAGCACGAATCGAGCGTGGCACAAACCGTCAAAGTCAGACACACCGGCGAGACCGGCGACGACGAAGGCATGGATGAGCCGGTGCTGGCGGACGACGCGCAGATGCGCGACCGCCTGCGAAAGATCGAGGAGTCGCAGCGCCGCCTTGCGGCGGAATTGCGTGAATTGTCGAAGCACCTGAGCAAGCATGGCACGGGCGCCTCCGCGCCGGCAGCCGAGCATGGTCACGCGTTTTCTTCGACCACGCCCGCGCCCGCGGCGATCGCACCGCTGATTGCTCAGCAGCGTTCACTCTTTGGAGCGGCCCCGGGCGCTCCGGGGGCGTATTCGGCGGTCATTGCGGGGCCGCGTCCCGGATTTGAGCAGCCAATCGTCGCGCGCAAATACAAGCTCTCGGGCGATCGGCTCGAAGCCCTGACCGAGCTGATGGTCCGCGACGATGTGCCGGTGCTCGTTTCCCCGAGCGACGACGGCATCGAGGTGCAGGGAACCGAGGCTCAACAAGCAGTTTTCGCAGCCTTTATCAAGATGATCACGGCAAATGAAAAGGCCGCCGACATTGAGCTGCCCGCTGAAAAGATGGCCGCCGTCAAGAAGCTCGCGGCATTGGACAGTGTTCCCACGCGGTTCAACATCGGCGGCGATACCATCAGCGTGCTGGGCTCGCCGGCCGAGCAGGCTGTCTTTGATGCGTTTATCGCCCTGATCCACCCCAAGACGCCTGCCGGCTCGTCCGGCGGGGCCACACCGATGGCCACGACCATTTCGCCGTTTGCTCCGGTTGCCCCCGTGGCGCCGGTGGCTCCGGCCATGCCTGTTACGCCCGCACCGGCCGTCAGGAAGGCCAAGCCCGGCAAGCCGCAGGCCCACGTGCACTCAATGGCCCCGGGTGGCGCCTCGGCTGATGTCGCCGTCGCGCATTTGTCCACTTCCGCGGAACTCGCGAAGGCCCGATCTGAAATCAATTCACGGCGCGATGAGCTCCAGAAGCGCCGCGCTGAATTGAGCGCCGAGCGGACGCAGCTCGAAGGCCAGGCCGATCATCTGGATGCCGAGGCTGACACACTCGAATCGCGATCCGAGTCCGCCACCGACAAGGAAGAGGCTCAGCGCCTGAAGACCAAGGCCCGCGAGATGCGGACCTCGGCGCGGCAGTCACGCCGCACCGCGACCCGGCTCGAGTCCGAGATCGACAAGCTGGCTGATGTCATCGCTGAGATGGAAATCAAGGCGACCGAAATGGGCCGCTGACCTCCCTTAATAAGCAGGACCGCTCAAGGGCCGGCTGCAAACGCAGTCGGCCCTTTTCTTTGACGCCGCGCGATCTGACGGCGAGAATCCCGCGATTGCGAGGATTTTCACATGGCCAACGCCGATATTGCCCTTCCCGTTTGCAATCACAAGCCGAGTCCCTACACCGGTCCCAGTCGATCCGAAGTGATCGCGCTGCGACAGCAGTATCTCACGCCGGCCCTGCTGACCTACTACGCCGATCCGGTCATGCTGGTCGAAGGTCACATGCAGTACGTCTGGGACGAGACGGGCCGTCGATACCTCGACGGCATCGGCGGCATCGTCACCGTTTCCGTGGGCCATTGTCATCCGACCGTCGTGGAGCGGGTTCGCGAGCAGGTCGGCAAGCTCCAGCATGTCACGACGATCTATCTCCATCCCACGGTGGGGCAATATGCCAAGCGGCTGGCGGACAAAATGCCCGGCGATTTGAAGGTGACCTCGTTCACCAACAGCGGCAGCGAGTCGAACGACCTGGCCCTCCTCGCCGCCCGTCAATACACCGGTCGATTTGATGTCGTGGCCCTGCGGCATGCCTACCATGGCGGCTCACAGGCCACGATGGGGCTGACCGCGCATTCGACGTGGAAGTACCCGGTGCCGCATGGCTTCGGCGTGCACCATGCCATGCCCGGCTATTGCTACCGCTGTCCCTATAACAAGACATACCCGAGCTGCGATCTGCAATGCGCCAAAGACGTGGGCGAGGTCATCAAGTTCGCAACCGCGGGCCAGATCGCGGGCTTCATCGCCGAGCCGATCATGGGCGTCGGCGGCGTGGTGACGCCGCCCAAGGAGTATTTCAAGATCGTCTATGAAGACGTGCGCAAGGCCGGCGGCATCTGCATCGCAGATGAAGTGCAGACCGGCTTCGGCCGCACCGGGGCGCACTTCTGGGGATTTCAGAATTGGGACGTGGTGCCGGACATGGTCACCATGGCCAAGGGCATCGGCAATGGCACGGCGCTGGGCGCGGTGACGACCACGCGCGAAATCGCCAAGTCGATGACCTCGCGCATTCACTTCAACACCTTCGGCGGCAACGCGGTTCAGATGAGCTATGGCTTGGCGACATTGGACGTGATCGAGGCCAATGGCATTCAGGCCAACGCCGCGAAGATCGGGGCCCGGCTCAAGTCGGGGCTGAACGCCTTGGCCGAAAAGCACACCCTCATCGAGCGCGCCGAAACCGAGGTGAAGGAAA
>CAYXEY010000094.1:0-12030 GCA_964464105.1 uncultured Planctomycetaceae bacterium | reverse complement strand
ATTGAAGCGAGCGGCGCAATGGACGCCCTCCGCGCGGAGCAGGCCAAATTGACCAGTGGCCCGCTGGCCGAGGCGATGAAGACGCTTAAGCAGCTCCCGTCAGAGATGAAAGCCGCAGCCGGGGCGGCGATTAATAAGACCAAGCAGGACATGCTTGGCTGGTTCGCGGCGGCATTGGACAAGGCCAAGGCTGCCGATGTCGCCGGTGAGCGCGCCGCCGCTTCCACCTTCGACCCCACGCTCCCACCGCCCGCCACGCAATACGGCAGTCTTCATCCGGTCACGCGCGTGCAGCGCGAAGTCGAGCGCGTTTTCCGCGGCCTTGGCTTCGCCGTGGTCAGTGGCCCGGAGATGGAGACGGACTTCTATAACTTCGAAGCCCTCAACATTCCCGCCGACCATCCCGCCCGCGACACACAGGACACCTTCTGGCTGACCAACGGCTGGCTGCTGCGCACGCACACCAGCCCCTGCCAGGTGCGGGCGATGCAGAAATACGGCCCGCCGCTGCGCGTCATCGCGCCCGGACGCTGCTTCCGCTACGAGGCCATCGACGCCTCGCACGAGAACACGTTCTTCCAGCTCGAAGGCCTGCTGATCGACAAGCACATCTCGATCGCCCACCTGATCGGCTTCATGAAGCTGCTGCTCCGCGAGGTCTTTCAGCGCGATGTAAAGGTGCGCCTCCGCCCTGGCTTCTTCCCCTTCGTCGAACCCGGCTTCGAGCTGGACATGAGCTGCGCGATCTGCAACGGCACGGCCATCCGGCCCGATCGCACACCCTGCGCGACATGCAAAAAGAGCGGATGGGTGGAAATTCTGCCCTGCGGCATGGTCCATCCCAACGTGCTCCGCCACGGCGGCATCGACCCGACCGAATGGACCGGCTTCGCCTTCGGCCTGGGACTCACGCGGCTGGCGATGATGAAGTACGGCGTCAGCGACATCCGCATCATGAACAGCGGGGACCTGCGCGGACTGGTCGATCCGTCGCGGCTGAGCGGCGAGACGATTGGGGCGATGGCGACTATCAATTCCAAATAAATCCGTTGGTACGGTTCGTTGGCGACATATAATACAAACGTCGTCTATGTGCTCGACTAACTACAGCGCATGACCCTGACGAGTACTACGTGAATACTTGGCTCCAACGAGTTTTGTCATGTGTCACTTGGATTGGACGATCGATAATGCGCCCACGACCGGTCTATCATTCGCATGCAGATTTAGGCCTGATGGTCGTGCCTCCAGATTCACCGGTGTTCAAACGAAATCGCGTTGTCCTGGGCATTTACAAAGCCCTGCTATACAGGCCCGAGTTTGTCGGGTGTACGCTGACTCAGGAACAAATTTGCCAGATCTTGGCCGATGTCGAACCTGAAACGGTCGCGACAGCGCTCGACTCAGTGGCGAACTCGGGGCCGCTGGTGGATACCCGTTTTGGAAGCGATCCACGCCGATTTATTTTTTCACCGATTCCAGGCGGATTGAAGGTCGAAGCGACAAATGCAGTCAGACCGGCCGCTGTTTAGGGCCGCCTCTTCCGCAGCAATCCCAGACCGACGAACGAAAGCGCCAGCGTCGTGACACCCGTCGCGCCGCAGTTGCCCATCGCGCCGCAGGGCGGCGTTTGAGCGCCGGGCGGAGCCTGGGGCAGAGGCGCCTGCTTGAAGCGTGCGGTCACTGAGGCGTCTGTCGTTATTGCAAAGGCATGAACCGAATCGCCGCCCATGCTGGCGCCATCGCGTTCCCAGTAATCGAATGCCGAGCCTGTATCAGGCAAGGCTTCCAGGTTCAGCGCCGCTCCAACCGCAAACTCGCCAAAATACGGAAGGCTCTGACGCGCGCCGTTCACCAGCACCGTGCCGGTGCCACTGCCGGCCGCTGTCATGGTCAGGTTCGCCGTCACGCGAGAAAGCGCCACATTCCGGACCGTGGTCTGATTGCACGTCGGGTTGTAGCTTTCCGACCACGACCCGTAGCCCGCCTTCGAGACGCGCAGATCGCTCGCCTGACAGGGTACCGAGGCAAACGTGTAATAGCCCGCCCCGTCGGTCAGGTCATCCAAATTGCCCCATTGCACAAAGGCCCCGGTGATCGGCGTAGCGGTCGCCGAATCGGTCACGCGTCCGTTGAACCAGGCCTGACTGGGTGGCGCGGTAGAGGCAAAGTTCGCCGTCACGCTTCGGTCTTCGTACATGACGACGGCGGTCGACATATTAGTTCCGGACGCTGCTCCGCCCCATGAGCCAAATTGATAGCCCACGAACGGCGTGGCGGTCAGGGTGACGACCGTGCCGGCCGTGTAGCTGCCATTGAGCGGCAAGGGGATGGCCGAAATGGTTCCACCGGTGAAGGGATTCGACGCGAGCGAGAGGATGTAACGGGGCGCCATCGAGGTGGTAAATTCCAACTGCGTGCTGTACCCGCTTCCGGCTGCGTTGGTGGCATACGCACGGACGAAATAAGTGGTATTGGAATTCAGGCTGCCGAGATTGCTGTTAAAGACCCCCGGACCCATGCCGTTTGTTGTCTTGCTGTTCTCCACCGTGGGACCGCCTGTCGTGTTCCAGCAGACGCCGCGCGCTGTGACCGCCGAGCCGCCCTCGGCCGTTACGCTTCCTCCGGACGAGGCCGTCGTTTGGGTGACACTGGTGATGGGACTGATCGCCACCGTCGGTAGGATCGCAGAAGCCGGGATGGTCGCGAATGTCACCTGAGCGCTGTATGCCGTGCCGACCGAGTTGTTGGCATAGGCCCGAATGTAATAGGTGGTTCCGGGTGTCAGTCCATTGATGAAGCTGTTAAAGATGCCGGGGCCAGGGCCGTTTAGGGTCTTGCTGCTCATGAGGGTGGGATAGCCGGTGGTATTCCAGCACACGCCGCGAAGCGTGACATTGGATGAGCCTTCATCGGTCACGATGCCGCCGGAAACCGCGCTGTCGCCGTCGATTTCCGTGATCGGCGCCAGGGTCACCGTGGGCAGGCCCGGCGGCGGCGCATAGGTGACGGTGATGCTGTCTGTGCCCTGGTTGTTGGCTGCATCCCTCGCCCGGACGGTGATGTTGTTTTCACCGACTTCCAGCGGAATTGGGAACGTACTCCAGTTATTCAAGCCGGTGCAGATTCCGTTGTCGCCGGAAGTCGCGTTCGACCAGGTAACCTGAGTAACTGCCTCGTTATCAGAAGACGTTCCCCTGAGTTCGACCTCTGAATTGGGCGTTGTATGAGTGTCGTTGGCAGTCGGTTGGGTGATCACGACGCCCGGCGCTACGGTATCCTGAGATGGAGCATTGACGGTGAATGTCCAGCACGTATTGAAATAGGAGGCACTGTAACTCGTCGTGCCGGAAATATTCAGCGCAACGACGCCCCAGCTGTATGTCCCACTTTCAAGGTTGACGATGTATTGGGTCGCGCCGGTTTGGGCGTATTGTCCACACGTGTTCCCCGGCCGGAGAAAGAAAATGTATCTGTTGGCATTTTGGACGGGCATCCAACTGAACGTCACAATATTGGATGTCACGTTCTGACCAAAAGTAGGACCGATGAGTACTGGCTCGGCCAGCGCATAGCCGCAGACCTCGTCCGGTGAGTTGGATTGTCCGAAGGTGTTGTGCGCCGACACCGTGTAGCAATAAGCATTGCCGAAGGTGAGACTGAACGGAGGTTCGACCCAACTGGTTTCATCGGGCTCCACCTCTGCCCGCAGCGACCATTGTCCGCCAGGGGGACGGCGCCAAATTCGAAAGAACGACTCATTGTTGGAGTTGTCCTGCCATGTGACTGTCGCGGTTTCGGGACCGCACGAAACGTTGAGATTGCTGGGCGCCGCGGGAGCTTGACCAAATGCAGCTGGCGTAACCGCCATCGCGACAAAAAGCCCCAACAGGAATGCCGATCTTCCAACGGTTCTCATGCTCGGATCCTCATTCGACCGGAAGGTGTGGAAACTGCGCGGGGTGGGCGATGGCGCTGTCGGCGTGAACTGCAATTTATCGGATTGTCTTGTCCGAAGCAAGCATATTCCAAGCGCGGAGCGGCTCGAAACATCAGCAGGCTAAGATGCCATAGACAATAAGCTTATGGCACCCGTTTTCGGGTGCCGCGGCATCCGAATTACGATGCGGGTGCAATCGCTTCAATTCGCGTTTAGCAATTCCGCATTCGCTATTCGCCTTACTCGTCTTCTTCCTTGTGCGGCTTGTGTGCCGCAATCACCGCCGCCGCCTCGTTCGACGGCACCGGCTCGTAGTGCGAAAGCTCAATGGCATAACTCCCCTTGCCGCCGGTCATCGATGAGAGACGGCTGTGGTAATCGGCGATCTTGGCCAGCGGCACCTGGGCCGTGATGACCGCCATGTTGCCGGGCAGCATGTCCTGCCCACTCGGGCGGCCGCGGCGTTGGGCCAGGTCGCCCGTGATGTCGCCCATGTGATCGGCCGGACAGGTCACTTCGATGTTGACGATGGGTTCGAGCAGCACCGGCTTGGCCTTGAGGATTGCGTCCTTGAAGGCGTACTTGCCGGCGGTCTTGAAGGCGACTTCCTTGGAATCGACCGGGTGGTGCTTGCCGTCGGTGATCATCACCTTGACGTCCTGCAAGCGGTAGCCGGCCAGCGCGCCCTGTTCGAGCAATTCCATGACGCCCTTCTTGATGGCCGGCTCAAATTGCCCGGGAATCGCCCCGCCGAAGATGTCCCAGCTCCACTCCAAAGGCGGCTCGCTGCCGCGCGGCAGCGGCTCAACCTTGAGATAGACCTCGCCGAACTGACCTGCTCCGCCGGTCTGCTTCTTGTGGCGATGGTGGCCCTCGGCGGCGACCGAGATGGTCTCGCGATAGGGAATCTTCGGCGGCTTGGTGGTCACGTCGAGCTTGAACTGGCGATGCATTTTAGACAGAATGACACGAAGGTGCAGATCGCCCACGCCGCTGATGACCAACTCGTGGGTCTGCGAATCATGATGCGTCTCGAATGCCGGATCGACATCGGTGAATCGGCGCACCGCGTCGGCGATCTTGGCCTCCTCACCGCGGGCCTTGGGCTCCAGCGCGAGGCTGAACATGGGCTTGGGAATCTTGATCATCGGCACCTTGCCGTCATGCGGCTCGTAGGTGTCTTCGAAAACCGTGTCGCCGACATGCAGATCGAGCTTGCCGACCGCGAAGATATCTCCCGCGATACCAAGGTCTGTGTCTTTGTGCTCGCCGCCCTGGAACTTGATGATGTGCCCCGGCCGCACGCCCTTCTTCTCGCCGCTCTTCACCAGGTTGGCGTCGGGCTTGAGCGCGCCAGACAGACCGCGAATGAACGCGTACTTGATATTGCTCTTGTTCTCGACGTGCATCTTGAAGACCTGCCCGCAGAACTTGCCCTTCGGGTCGATCGGCTTTTCCACGCCGTTGGTCACCAGCACGCGCTGCTTGCCCTCGGCGGGCGACGGACATTCCTTCGCCAGGAACTCCAGCAGCTCCTTCACGCCGACGTCCTTCTTCGCGTTGGTGAAAAACACCGGCACGAAGGCGCCCTTGGCGATGGCCAGCGGCACGAAGTGATCGACCTCGGACATGGCCACGTCGCCGGTCTCGAGGTACTTGGTCATCAGGTCGTCGTCGACCTCAACCAGACGCTCCACGATGTTCTTGTGTGCGCTCGCCACGTCGCCGAGATCGGTCGAGCCATCGGTTGCGTTGAAGCAATTGATGACCGACTTGCCGCCATTGGTCGGCAGCGTGACCGGCGTAAGTTGCGGGCCGAAGGCTTCCTGCAAGGCCGAGAGCGTGTGCTTGAGGTCGGCGTTTTCCGCGTCGATGCGATTGATCACGAACACACGGCCCAAGCCAAAGTTTCTGGCCTGCTCGCGCATGCGCCGTGTGTTCACCTGAATGCCGGCGGCGGCATGCACCACCACCATGGCGGTCTCGACCGCCGCAAGCGCGGCAATCGCGTTGCCCACGAAATCCGGCGAGCCGGGTGTATCAATGAAGTTTAGATGCTTGCCGCCGTGATTGATGTTCAGGACGTGCGACTCGATCGAGTAGCCGCGCTCCTTCTCTTCGTCGTCGATGTCGAGATGGCTGGTCTTGTCGGTCACGCTGCCCAGGCGGCTGGTCACACCGGCCGCATGCAGAAAGGCCTCGCAGAGCGAGGTCTTGCCGGAGCCGCTGTGGCCGACGACGGCAATGTTGCGAATATCGTTGAGCGTATAATTGGGCATGATGACGATTCTCCAAAACGCCCAAAGGCGTCGATTGGGTGCCACCCGTCAGGGTGCCACTGGCGGATTGTCCGCCAGGGAGCGGGTGGGGACCGCGAGCAATCAAGCGTCAACATCAACTGAAAAGGCCATGTAGCTTATCCCGCGATTGCACGGGTCACAAGGCTCCAACGGACTGATGAATCCAGTGCGCGTTTCGACACCTTCAACGCCGATGTCGCGCCATTTTCGTTGACTGCATCATTTGCATGACGATAGACTGGCTTCCGCGGCGGGTATCTCAGGATGCCGATCACCCGCGTCCGACCCGGAATCCCGTGCGAGCCAATCGGGCCACGTCTCCTCATTTGAGCTGGAAGGATCGTTTCTGCGCCGAAAGGCGCACAGACCATTCCGCCAGGGGATAATCATCATGAATCGATCAGCGTGTTCTGTCCTCGCAGTCTTCTCGCTGCCCCTTGTCTTGAACTCTTCTGCCCGGTCCGCCGAACCCCCGCTCACCACGGTCGTCGTGGCCTCCGGTCTGACGCGTCCCACCTACATCACGCACGCCCGCGGAGACACCACGCGGCTATGGATCACCGAGCAGACGGGGGCCGTGAAACTCATGAAAAACGGCGCCGTCCTTGCCACACCATTTCTCAGCGCCACTGTCGTGCCGGGATTCACCGGCGCCAACGGGCTCGAATACGGGCTGCTCTCCATCTGCTTCCATCCGAACTACGCCCAGAATGGATATTTTTTTGTTTGTCTAACAGTGGATGGCCCCCGATCCCCGGTGCTCATGCGCTTCCGTCGAATGGCCAACGATCCTGATCGCGCGGACCCGGCGTCGGGCATCAAGATCCTTCAAATCGATTACACCAGCCTGCCCAATCATCGCTCGGCCTGGATGGACTTTGGCCCCGACGGCTATCTCTACTACAACACGGGCGACGGCGCCGAGCAGGATCCTACCGACCAGGCGTCGAACAAAAACACGCTACGGGGAAAGATCCTGCGACTGGACGTAAACGGTCCCGACGGCGAGCCCGGCACGGCCGACGACGACGGATTCCCCGCCGACGCCCTGAAGCACTATCACGTTCCGCCAACCAACCCGTTCGTCGGTCTGGCCAATCATCAGCCGGAGATCTGGGCTTACGGATTGCGAAACCCGTGGCGGGCTTGCTTTGATCGCCTGACGCACGACCTTTACATCGGCGACGTGGGCCAGTTCACCCGCGAAGAGATTTCGTTTATTCCCGCGGGATCGCCCGGCGGCGTGTTCTTCGGCTGGCATTGCAAGGAGGGAACGGTCGCGACGGGTTATTCGGGCTGTCCTGCGACGCTTCCGGCCTCCAGCCCGCCGATTTTTGAATATCGCGGGGTCAACGCCAACATCATCAGCGGCAATTCAGTCATCGGTGGATATGTGTATCGCGGCTGCGCCATTCCGGAGTTGGGCGGAACATACATCTTCGGCGACTGGAACGGACAGGTCGCAAGCTTGCGCCGTAGTGAATTAACTGGCGAGTTCATTGCACAGAATCGTACGGCAACCATTGGCATCGCTGGCACCATCTCCAGCTTCGGCGAAGACGCCCTGGGCGAGATTTATATCTGCGACTGGAGCACAACCGCCGGCGCCGGTGCTATTCACAAAATCGTGCCGACTACTCCACAAGGGCCGGACTGCAACACCAATGGACGGCGCGACGCATGTGACATCGCAGCCCTGACCAGCCCCCACGCCAACACCACTGGCGTGCCCGAGGAATGCGAGTGCGCGACGTGTAACGGCGACACGACCGGCGACAACATGATCGATTCGCTCGATATCCAGCGCTTCGCGTCCTGTGCGGGAGCAGCCAACCTGAACGGCCCCGGCTGCCGCTGCGCCAACATGAATGCCGATTCCGGCGTGAATATCGCGGACGTGCCCCTTTTTATCGACAAATTGCTGGGCACAACCGACCCCGATCCGGCTTGTCCGTAGTGTCACAGGCCTATAATGAAGACGGCGGTGGCACGCCATAGAACCCTCCGCGGAAGCGGTGGGCAGGCCGCGAGTGGACTCGCCGACACCCAGACGAAGCTCGCGCGAGGGGACAGGCATGAAGCGTATTGCCCATATCACAGCGCTGTTCTGGATGTTGTCGGCGTTGAGCGCGAGTGCCTCCGCGCAGGAAATGGTGCGTGTCGCGGCTCAGGGCGAATCAGGCGACGTGCTGAAGCTTTACCGTCCGATCGACCTTCCATTGCGTGATAAGACGATCGAGAACATCGTCGCGATTCCAAGCGATGATCCAGCCGTGCCGACGCACGTCGAAGTGACGCTTCCCGATCTCGGCCTGGTCACTCTCGAATTGACTTCCGTCTCTATTCGCACGGCGGATTATCAATTGCTTGTGCAAAGGTCCAATGGAAAGCTAGAGCCAGTCGATCCAGGGCCTGAGGTTACCTACACGGGTCGCGTTCTGGAGCATCCGGGTTCGGTTGTCGCCGCGTCCATTGAACGCGTGAATCTCTTTGCCATGATTCGTCTCGAATCAGGGGCGACCTATTGGGTTCAACCGCTCTGGACCGCTGCGCAGGCGATGAATCTCAGCTACTTTCCCTGTCCCTCGAATCATTTTGTATATCGCGACAGCGATACGGTATGCGCGGGCGGATGCAGTCAACCGGACGTCGATCCGCCGATCGGCCATAACAACGATAACCCCACGCCCCATGGCGGTTGCGGAACCGACGAACTCCCCTGCATCGCCGAGCTCGCCATCGATGTCGACTTCGAGTACTTCCAGGCCCGGGGCTCAAGCAACTTCGCCGTGCAGGATCGCGTTAGCGCGATCATCAATGTCGTCAATCATCAATTTCAGCGCGATGTGCACCTGACCCATCGATTGCAGGCCATCGTCATCCGCTCGGCCGAGCCTGATCCATATACCGCGGCAGGAGCGACCGATCTGCTCAACCAGGCCAAGGCCGAATGGGTGGCCAACGGCGGCACGATTCCACGCGATCTCGTGCAGCTCTTCACTGGACGCGACCTGACCGGCAGCGACACCGGCGCGGCCTTCGACGCCGCGGTGTGCAACGACGAGTTTCACTACAGCCTGGTGCAGTCGGACTTCAGCCCGTTGTTCGCCTGCGTGACCGACAACTCGGCCCACTTCCTCGGACACCTGTGGGGCGCGACGCACTGCGCCTGCCCTTCATCGACCATGAACGCCGCGCTCAGTTGCGCCAACACCTTTGGCGGTGCGGGTTCGACCACCATCGCCGAGATCGGCAACTTCGTTGAATCGGCGACCTGTCTTTCGTCCGAGGGCTTCGCCCCGCCCAATGACCGCTGCGACCATGCAACAGTCGTAACGACCAGCGGCACCTATGTCGGCACCAACGTCGGCGCATCCAACGACGGCGGCGCGTTCGCCTGCGGCACGCCCGGCGCCGGTGTACGTGACATCTATTGGACCTTCACGCCGACTGCAGGCGGCCCGGTCTCGGTGAGCACCTGCGGCACGACGTTCGACACGATCCTTTCGGTGCACAGCGGCTGTCCGGCCACGCCGAGCAACGTCGTGAACTGCAACGACGACTGCTTTTTTGGCGTGGGCGCGCCCTGCCCATTCACCATTCAATCGTGCTTCACGTTTAACGCCACGGCCAACACGACCTACTACGCCCGCGCCTCGGGCTTCACGGCCGCCAACGTCGGGTCGATCAATTTCAACATCACCCTGCCGGCCGGTCCCGCCTGCGCCGGCGACCTCGAGTGTGATGACGATCGCGACGCGGCGGATATCCCACACTTCGTGCAGGCCTTGATCGACCCGGTCGGCTACACCGGCAGCCACGCCTGCCCGATCGAGCGGGCCAACCTCAACGGCGACGGGACAATCGACGGCCGCGATGTCGCGGCCTTTGCAGCGCTGCTCATCGGCGGGTCGTGTCCGTAAGGGCTGCAGTGACGCCGCTACGTCATCGGGCCGCTTGCAATTCATAATTTGCTCTTGTCTCTCTGTAGCGCGGATCAAAGAGTTCTGAAATATCCGAATTCCCACCTCGCCTCGGCCCGGGCCCTCGCCTATCTTCCAACCCATGCACGAGATGCCGCTCATCGCCATCCTCGCCGTCGGCTTCACCGCCGCCTGGCTGCTCGGCCTGTTGGCCCAGCGCTTCGGCTTGTCGCCGATCGTGGGCTACTTGCTGGCCGGCGTGCTTGTTGGCGAGCACACGCCCGGCTTCCGCGCCGATCCAAAACTCGCGCATGAGCTGGCCGAGATCGGCGTCATTCTGCTCATGTTCGGCGTGGGTCTGCATTTTCACGTGAAGGATCTGCTCGCCGTGAAAGGCGTGGCCATTCCCGGCGCGATCGGACAAAGCGTTGTCGCAACCCTCGCGGCAATGGCGGTGTTCTCCTGGCTCGGACTGCCGCTCAAGAGCGGCGCGGTCATCGGCATGGCCATGGCCGTGGCGAGCACCGTCGTGCTTATGCGCGTGCTCATGGATGCCGACGTGCTTAATTCGACCCAGGGTCACGTCGCGGTCGGGTGGCTGATCGTCGAAGACATCTTCACCGTCGTATTGCTGGTGATCATCCCGATCCTCGGCACGACGGACGCGACGACCACCACGCAGGCGGCGCCGGGCAACCTCTGGGTCACGCTTGGCATTGCGATGCTCAAGCTGGCGGCGCTGGTGGCCATCGTAATTGTGGGCGGTTCGCGGGTCATTCCCTGGGTGCTGGATCGTGTCGCCCGGCTGCGCTCACGCGAGTTGTTCACGCTGACCGTGCTGGTCTTTTCCATCGCCATCGCCGCAGGGTCATACGCATTCTTCGGCGCGTCGATGGCCCTTGGCGCGTTCCTGGCCGGCATGGCTGTCGCCCAATCCCCCACCAGCCATCAGGCCGCGGCAGACGCCCTGCCCATGCGCGACGCCTTCGCCGTGCTTTTCTTCGTTTCGGTGGGCATGCTTTTCGATCCCAATTTCATCGTCGAGCAGCCCGTCATGCTGCTGCTGGCCCTGGGCATCATCCTCATCATCAAGCCGCTCACGGCCCTGGCGATTGTCGCGATGTTGAAGTATTCGGCCCGCACGGCGTTGACCGTGGCCATCGGCCTGGCTCAGATCGGCGAATTCTCCTTCATCCTTTCGGACACGGCGGCCAAGCACAACCTCATGGGCGCGCTGGGACACAACGTGCTGGTTGCGTCGGCCATTGTTTCCATTTCGTTAAACCCGATGCTCTTCCGCTCGCTGGGCCGCATCGAAGCGTGGCTGCACCGGCATCCGCGACTGTGGAATCTACTCAATGGCCCCGCCGAGCGACGGGCTGCCGCACTAAACAAGGATGCTGTGCAGCACATTGCCGCCGCCGCGCCTGCCCGACGCGCGATCGTCGTGGGATTCGGTCCGGTCGGTCGCAGCGTCGATCAGCTTCTCAAGGAAGCCGGATTGTCCACGGTGATCGTGGATCTCAACATGGACACCATCGCCGAACTGAATGCCGCCGGCGCGGACGCCATCTTTGGCAACGCCTCTGCCGACACGGTTCTGGAGCAGGCCGGCATTCGCGGGGCTTCGTACCTCGTGCTTACGCTGCCGCATTCGACCGATCGAGCCGCAGTCGTCGGAGTGGCCCGGCGTCTCAATCCGCAACTTCGCATACTGGTGCGCGCTCGCTATCTGCGTGAACGCGCCGACCTTGAACAGGCCGGCGCGACGGCAGCTGTGTTCGAAGAGGCCGAGGCCGCCGTGGGGCTCGCCCGGCTGGTGCTCGCTGACACGGGGGCGCACAGCGAGACCATCGAGAAACAGGTC
>CAYXEY010000093.1:9758-12043 GCA_964464105.1 uncultured Planctomycetaceae bacterium | reverse complement strand
CCGGGTAAATCGGCGAAAGAGGCGCTTTGAGTGTTTCCTTAGGTCGGGCTGATGATTCGTGGTCGCTAATCTCTGATTTGCTGTCGGTCGCGCCGCGGCAGGCGAACCTTCGCAAAATTCCCCACGCAAAACATAGCAGGCTGGCGATCAGGATATGCGACTGCCAGACGCGCGGCTCCCCGACGGCCGCACCGGTCGAACCGTACCAGTCGAGCCCGCGAAGATATCCATGCGTTCCGAGAGCGGCGGCGGCATATAGCGCCATCTGGCCTGCGAAGAAGATAGCCGGCGATCGCCCTGCGGTCGCCAGCACCAGCCACAGGCCCGCCAGCCAGCCGACGCGGAGCGCAATGGGTGTCAATTGTGCGACATCAAAGTCATGAATCGTCCAACCCAATACGGCGATGGAAGTTATCCCGCCGAACCAGCTCAAGGCCGGTCCAAACGTCTTCCTCAACCCATCGGCCGATCGCACCGCTGCAAGAAGCGCGCCGGCAGCGATGCAAAGCGTTGAGTAAGCCAACAACGCCGTGGACCAAGGTTGCACGACATCTTGGTTGCCAAAAACAATTGCTTGCAAAGTAACAAGCAACAGCGCGGCACATGTGCACCATGCCTGGAGCGGGTTGCGCATTCGCCAACCCGAGAAAAACCCGATACCTACCAGCGCCGCATATCCCCAAACCAACGGTGCGTGTTTCGGATTGCCGGGGCGCCCGAAGCCGAAAATTGTCAAGAGTGTCGCGCTAGTGACATACAAGCCGATCGACGTATAGGCATAGCCGCGGGACAAAGTGTGCTTTTCACGTCGCGCCAGCCAGATTGCCGCCAGCGAACACGCAGCCACAGGCAAGATCAACGCCAGACCGCTCAGTACCGAAAGCATCGCCCTGGTAACTTGCCAGGGGTCTGTCTCATTCCAGCCCACCCGTCCCAGCAGCAATTGCGCGGCAAAGACTAAAATCAAAGAGCCGACGGCCGCCGCCGCGCCATGGGCTTCCGGTCGTCGTGACTTCCACGCCAGTCCACAAATCGCAACCGCATTGACCAGCAGCGCCGGCAGTACGCTCGACGGCACGGGCCATGCCGCCGCCACGCCAAGCAACATGACGGCCGACGCAACCAGCGCGATGGCGGCGGCCGTTGTGCGATGGGTCCCGGTCAATTTCGCGGGGAATCGTCTCCACAGGAGCAAACCGATCATCAATGCCGGTCCCGCCATGGCACACAAGACCGGCGACAGCACGCGTAATACACCCACGATGTTGCCGGATTGATATCCCAGCAGGCCCAGCGGCGCCATACATGCGAAAGTCTGAATCCCCAGTTGAAGGAGAATGCGCCGAGCGTCGTCGTCCTCAAGCACGTTGTTATCAACGTGCTTGCGCCATGAAAGTGCCATGACCAGCGCGTAAAGCGCCACCGGAATCAACGCCGCGATCATGAATGCCGCGTTTCCGGTCGGCGACCAGTATCGCATGATCGGCGACATGATCGAAAGGAGCATGACACCGAGTGCCATAATCCCGGCGATTCTTGGCAAGACGACCCGCCCCGCCAATAAAGTCAGCCAGCCAAAAAGCGCAATGGCAACGGCCTCCAAGCCAATGACAACGCCGCCGCCAAGTTCGCCCGCGCTGGAAAATGCGGCAAACGCCAGCAAGTTCAGCGGAACCAGCATTGTCGAAATGACCAGAATCGCGTGCCCGGTCGTGGGCAGTTTCCAGCGGTGGTGAATAAACAACCCCGCACCGGCCAGAGCGGATGTCACCACAGTGAAGATGATGAATTTCAAAATGGGGATCGATTCGATGCGCGACCACAGGCTGATCACCAGCGCCGTCGAGCAGCAGATAATCAGCAAGCCGCCGATCAATTCGCCCCAGCGAATGTTCTTTTCGGCCATGAAGCCGGCCAGCACCTCGCTAAGCGGCCGGCGTGGTTCCGGCGGCGGTGCGGGCGTTGCGGGAGCAACGGGCGATGCAAAGCGCGCCGGCGCCGTGGTTGATTTTGCGGCAATCAACCGATCGAATGCGTCCTTTTTTTCCGGTGTGGTGCCGGCAGCCGTTGGCTTTGCAATGATGGGCGACGGCGGCGTTGGCTCGGACGGCCACAACTCGGCAATCACTTCTTCTTTTTCGGGCACATCCCCGGCGTCTGAAAGGGGTGTCTCAACGGGGCTTGAAATTGGCGTAAGCGGCGCCGGTTCCCGCGACGTCAAGGATTCCCGTGATTCCTTCGCGACAAGGCGCATCCAATGCGCTCGCGTCGTCGCATCGATTAAT
>CAYXEY010000093.1:0-9748 GCA_964464105.1 uncultured Planctomycetaceae bacterium | reverse complement strand
AATTCGTACGATTCGAGATGTTGAAGGTAACGCGCGACCGCTGCGCGGTCGTCGTTGAGCGTCGGCTCATGGCCGGCCCGATCCTGCCTCGGCCTTCCGCCACGAAGCACCCAGGCCGCAGCCATCCAAATGCCGTGGCCGATGATTGTGATAAATCCGACAACAAGAATGATGCCGACAAATATGTCCACGCACAACTCCGACCACTCTAGAACGGCGAACGAAGCCGATTATCACACCAACGGCCTGTCATCCATAGTGAAAAACAAGGGGAATTCGTGACATCCTTAATAAAGGGGCTGCGGCGGCGCCGTTCTTGACAAATCACCCTGTTCGCCGTTCTGATTGCGATGCAAAAACAATGAGAATTCCCGGATGAAATGGAGGGACAGAGGCCTTATGCCCATGAGAATTTGCGTCATTGGTGCCGGTCGTTGGGGCCGAAACCACATTAAGACCCTCAAGTCCATCGGTGCCTTGGGCGGAATCGTCGAATCCAGTTCGGCCGGACGCGAAGCCATTGGGGCCGAGTTTCCGGATGTGAAGCTCTTCGCCAATGTGAATGAGGCGCTCATCGCCGGTTTCGACGGATTCACCGTGGCCACACCCGCTGAGACGCACTTTGATATCGCCAAGCTGCTCATCGAAAACAACAAACCGGTCCTTGTTGAGAAACCCATCACCCTCAAGTCGGCCGACGCACACGCGCTGAACAAACTCGCCAAAGAGCGGAAAGTCCCGCTCATGACCGGCCACGTGCTTCTCTTTCATCCCGCCATCGTGAAACTCAAGGAGATGATCCACAACGGCAAGATCGGCCGATTGCAGTACCTCTACAGCAACCGCCTCAACCTTGGCACGGTGCGTTCCGAGGAAAACATCCTCTGGAGCTTTGCTCCACATGATATTTCGATTTTCCAGCATCTGATTGGCAAGCTGCCGACGGAAGTTGTTTCCCGCGGCGGCGCTTTCGTGCAGCCGAAGATACACGACAGCACCATGACGATTCTGTCTTATCCCGACAACATCGTCGGGCACATTTTTGTAAGCTGGCTGCATCCGTTCAAGGAACATCGGCTCGTTGTCATTGGCTCCAAGGGCATGGTTTCATTTGACGATTCGAGCGATTCCAAGGAACTGCTCTTCTATGAAAAAGGAATCGACTTCGTCAAAGGCGAGCCGATCAAACGCGACGGCCCGACCGAGTCCATCGCGTACGACAAGAAGCAGCCGCTCACGGAAGAGATGAAGTACTTCATCGACGGCATCGGCGGCGCACCGATCGAACTGGCCAACGGCGACAATGCCGCGGCCGTGCTCGAGATTCTGGAAAGCGCAACCGAGAGTCTTTTGAAGAATACGGCGGTCAGTCTTGACGCCAGAATAACGGCTTCCGCCACGCAGAAGCCTTCATACTACGTTCATCCGACATCATTTGTCGACGACAACTGCACAATCGGCGAAGGGACGAAGATCTGGCACTTTTCGCATGTCCAAAGCGGAACGAAAATCGGCAAGAAATGCTCGCTCGGCCAGAATGTGAATGTCGGCAACAACGTGACAATCGGCGACGGCTGCAAGATTCAAAACAACGTGGCCGTGTACGAGGGCGTCACGCTGGAGAATTATGTCTTCTGCGGGCCGTCGATGGTCTTCACCAATGTCATGGACCCGCGCAGCAAGTACCCCCAGCGCGGCTCGGACTTCTATCACAAAACGTTGGTCAAAGAGGGCGCATCCATCGGCGCCAACGCCACCATCGTCTGCGGCCACACCGTCGGTCGTCATGCGTTTATCGCGGCCGGCGCGGTGGTGACGAAGGACGTGCCGGACTACGCGATCATGATGGGCGTTCCGGCGCGGCAAAAGGGCTGGGCCTGTGAATGCGGCGAATTCCTGCCGAAGTTTGAAAAGGAAGTCGCCTGTCCGCGATGCTCGATCAATTATCGACTTGCGGACAACACACTCTTACCCGCATAGTATCCCCAGCTTCGCACGGCCCAGGCACGATGCCTGACGAGGACACCCGACACCCGAATGTACCGCGAGAAAAAAATCGGCATCGTTGTTCCGGCGTTCAAGGAGGAGACGCAAATCGAGCGTACCCTGCGAACCATGCCGGATTATGTCGACCACATCGTCGTCGTGGATGACTCCAGCCCCGACCGCACGTCGGATGTCGTCCACAGGGTTTCAGAGGGCGATCCGCGCGTTCATCTCATCCGGCACGAGGTTAATCGCGGCGTCGGCGGCGCGATCAGCAGCGGCTATCTGTGGTGCCGCGATCATGACATTGACATCGCCGTGGTCATGGCCGGCGACGGCCAGATGGACCCGGAGGATCTGCCGGACCTGCTCGATCCGGTAGTCGAGGATCGCGCGGATTACACAAAGGGCAACCGGCTGGTGACGGGCGAGGCGTGGCGGAAAATCCCGCGCGTTCGCTATCTCGGCAACTCAGCGCTGACGCTGCTCACCAAAATCGCCAGCGGTTACTGGCACGTCACCGACTCGCAGACCGGCTACACCGCCCTGAACAAGCGGGCAATGAAGCTGCTGCCGCTGCACGATATTTATCCGCGCTATGGCATGCCCAATGACTTTTTGGTGACGCTGAACATTTACAACATGCGCGTCATGGATGTGCCGGTGAAACCGGTTTATGGCATCGGCGAACAGAGCAAAATTCGCATTCGCAAGGTGCTGTTCACGATCTCCACATTGCTTTGCCGCCTTTTTGTGAAGCGGATGGTGCAGAAGTACATCATTCGCGACTTTCATCCGCTGATATTCTTTTATGTATTCGGTGCGATGCTCTTTGTCCCCGGCGTGCTCTTCGGCGCCTATTTATTTCTTTACAGAGCGTTTGCGGGCGACGTAAAGGATACCAGTGCGCTTTTCGCCGTATTCCTGTTCGTATCCGGCCTTCAATCGCTGCTCTTCGCCATGTTGTACGACATGGAAGCCAATCGGGACTTGAAGGGGCATTGATACGCCGCCTTTGTTCGCCTTGATATTCCGAGTCCTAATATTGCCGTGCACATACTCGTCGAGATAAACCATCCCGCGCAGCTCCACATGTTCCGTCCGGCCATGGACGCCTGGGCACGCGAGGGAACGGAGTTTCTCGTTGTCGCACGCGAGAAGGACATCACCACGCGACTCATGGATAACTATGGGATTCCCTATACAACCCTCGCGCCGGTCGGCCGTGGGCTGTCGGGACAGTTCGTGGAACTGGCCCGGCGCGAATTCGGCATGCTGCGGCTGGCGCGCAGGCTGCGCCCGAAGGTCATCACCGGCACAAGTGTTCATGCCGCTCGCATCGCAAGGCTGGTCGGGGCACGGTCCGTCATTCTGTGCGAGGATGATGCGAAGTACATTCCACTCTTCAAATGGCTGGCGTATCCGTTCTCCCATGCCATTGTCACGCCGGATTGTCTCGCCTACGAGAACCACGGACCGCGTCATTTTACCTATCCGGCATTTCAAAAGCTCTTCTACCTGCACCCCTCTCGCTTTGCACCCGATCCCGAAATCGACGCGGCGCTGGGGTTGTCGCAGGGCGATCGCTATGCCCTCGTACGGCTGAGTTCGCTTCAGGCGCACCACGATGTCGGGGCAAGGGGAATGAGCGAGCAGATGATACTTGATGTCATAAAGATGGCATCAACGGATATTCGCGTCTTTATCAGCAGCGAGAAGAATCTGTCGGCCGAGTTCGAGTCGCTTCGCATGCCGCTTCCGCCGGAGCGCATGCACGATGTCCTGGCCGGGGCGGAATTTCTGATCAGCGACAGCCAGTCGATGACGGTGGAGGCCGCGCTTCTCGGAACGCCGGCGTTCAAGATCAACACGTTTGCCGGCATCATTTCGGTCATTCGGGAATTGGAGGAAGCCGGTCTCGCATTCGGCTACAGACCCGGGCAGGAGGCGGATCTGCTGGGCGACCTTGGGGCGATCATGGCAAAGCCGAATCACAAAGAGGCTTTTCGGGCAAGGCGAATGGCACTGCTTGCTCGCAAAATCGATCCCCTGCCCTGGTTTCTTGAATTGATTCGACGATTGGCCGATGGGCATTCCATACCCGATACCCAATCATGGTCGCGCGACTTTGTTGCACGCTCACTCGCGTCAGCAAGCACACCCTGAATCCCATTGAACGACAACATTTATTTTACAGGAGTGACAACGGGTCATTCCCGGCTTGTTTTGAAGTAAGACTTCAGAGCCTCCGGCACTTGGCCGGGCGACAAATTCGCAAGCGGCAGTGAATCGTAGGTATGCCAAAGCAGGTGCCGCCTGTCCTGCACCTTTTGTTTTTCAATGAACTGAAGCGCACCGTCCAGCATTTTGGCGGTGTATGTTCCATCGAGCGCCAAGCCCTGCGTTTTTCGCATTTCGTCGATCAGGTGTAATCCCGCGTCGGTCGGCCGCGCATATCCCTTTCCGAGCGCCGAGCGCACGACCATGAGGTCGCCGCGGCGCACCTTGACATAGGGCACGGTCGTATCGTGCCTGCGCATCAAACGCATGGTTCGATTGGCCAAGCGTGCGACGCGCCCGCGCGAGCAATACAGCTTATAGGACGTCACCACGCCGACAACGCGCGAGGAGAGACCGGCGATTTTCAATCCCAGTGCCACACCTGAGGCAGTTCCAAGACTGCCGAGCGCGACATACACGAAATCCGGTTCCGGCAATTCGCCCGCGTCGATCTGCCGCCGCAATTCCAATGCGGCATTGACATGGCCGATGCAGGCCGGCGGCGATGTACCCCCAGGCGGAATATACATGCACGGCGCCCGATCGCCCGACCCGCATCGCAGCAGTTGCTTCAATGCCCTGGGCAGCACGGAGAGATAATTCGCTTTCACGAATTCGGTTCCCAACTGAATCCCCATGCCAAGATTCGCCCGCACATATTCGGCCGGGGGTTGATCCACAATGACCGCAACCAGTTTCATGCCGAATTTCGCGGCAAAATAAGCGGTGCGGCAGATGTGGTGGCTTCCCGCTGAACTGAATGTCACCAGCGTTTTGATGTCGCGACTTCGGGCCTCGCCGAGAAGAAACTCCAGCCCGCGCACCTTGTTGCCGCCACACTGGGCGTGGCTCATGTCTTCACGCTTGGCATGCAATGTCCCGAGTCCATGCAGCTTCGCAAAGCGGTCGAGCGATATCACCGGCGTCGGCCAATCGCCGAGCGCGACATGGGGAATGGACTCGCGCAGTCGAACAAATCGCTCCAGGAGCGGCATCGCTCCGCGGCCGAGTTCCAACGTGGCGTGGGGTTGAGCTTTCACAGGGCGCCGACTTCCGATTGCCGAGGGTTCTTCAGCAGATTCTCAATCACATGCTCTGCCATCGCCGCAATGGTCATCGACGGCGCAACGCCGGTCGGCGTTGGAAACAGGCTTGCATCGGAAACATACAAACCGGGATAACCATACACCTCGCCGAACGGGTTGGCCACGCCGCGCTGCGGAGAATCCGCAATCACAGCGCCGCCCATGGGATGAACCGTTGTCGGCATTCGCCGTTCAACCCACTGGGGAATGACCACCAGCCGCCCACCGAGTGCCTTGGCCAGTTCGCTCAATCTTGCGATTCGACGCCGGTCGAAATTCGATTCAGCGGAATTGTCCCGCCGAAGCATGAGCTTTCCGGAGCGCGACTGCACAATTTTCGACGGGCGATCGTCGTAGCCCATCACGCCGAAGCACCACGCGCGGCCCCAGCGCGGGGACAGGGTCGATAGTTCCAGGCCCGTCGGCCATGTCGCCAGTTCCATCAGGAACATTCGATCACCCCGCCAAAGATCAATCCAACCCGTCACGGGTGGACCACTATCGGGTGCCGGTCCATCCCGGATGCCGAAAATCAGCGCACCCATGTCGCCATTCATAAAGAATCGCTCGCCCAGCGCTCGACTAACCCGCGGCAAACTACCGACCTGGTCGCGGCATCGAAACAGGAGCTTCAGCGTTCCCAGTGTACCGGCCGCAATGATCACGCGCCGCGCGCGCAGGGACGCCATCCTCGGGCGGCCTTCCCGCGTTGATTGAAAGGCAACCTCATAGCCATCGCCGGATGGCGCGATGGCCATCACCTCATGGAGCGGGCGAACGTCGGCCCCTTTCAATTCGGCCAGCGCCAGGTAGGTTCGATCGAGCGTGCGCTTTCGGCAACAATGCCCTCCCTGCAGCCAGGCCGCCATCTCACGACGAAGCCCTGCGAACGATGGCGCGTGCGCCATTTCTGCTTTCTCCAACGGCCAATCGATCGCGACCGGCAGGCGCACCGGCGAACCGCCCATTTGCCCCCCTGCCTTTTCCAGTGCGGCCGTTCGCTCAAGCAAAACCGGTGTGATGCTCGGTGCAATGATGTTCTGCGCACGAGCGTAATAGGGGTCGAGAAACCCGCGCGTCAGATGACACCATCCTTTTGTGAAAACCTCCGGCGGTGCGGGAACTGTGACCGCCGTATAGAGATGCGACCCGCCCCCCACCGCACTCGCGGTCAGCGCCCCCAAGCCGCATAGCGCATGAACCTCCGCGATTCCGTTGGGTTCGCCCGGGCGCCGAACCAGGGCGCGCTGGCCGGCAGCCATGTCCTCATAGTCGGCGATCGATATGCGAGGCCCGCGTTCGAGCAGAATGACGCGCAAACCGGCCTCGGCGGACCTCAGCGCACAGACCGATCCGCCAAAACCCGAGCCGATGATGCAAATGTCGCAGTCGTAGCCAGCCATGATCGATGATGATCCTATCCGGTCCGGGTCGGGTTGGATGTGGCCCCCCGCGGGCTGGATGGGGCAGCGCCGCCCACCAACCGGCCTGCGGGTCAACCGTAACCGGGCGTTTCGCGGGATTCTCGCGAAGCGCATCACATCTCCCGCCCCTCCCGCGACCCCTCCCACCCTTCCCGCGACCACTCCCGCTGTTCCCGCGACGGTCGCCACGGCTCTACAATCATACCGCATAGTTCCACAGTCATACTGTATAGATACACAGTATAACTGAAGCATTCTACGGTATGATTGTATGCATATACAGTGCCATCATAGATAGCGACTGGATTGCTGTATAACACTACAGAATGAGTGTATACTGGTTGGCGTGGGCCGGGGGGCCGCGTGAAGGGCGGTTGCCGCGGCTGGGCAAGGACTTACGTGCGTTGGGGGCGACGAGAGATGAGGAGAAATCATGCCGGCGGACTACATTCCACGGGCGGATGGGGCCTTCGACGAGTGGCAGCTTAATTTTCTGACCTATCTCGCGGCCAACGCCTTCACGCTGGGAATTGGCGCAGCCGACATCATCGTGCTTCAGCTGGCCCAGACCGACTGGACCAAGGGCTATGAGGGCATTCGGCGGCTGGCGGCCGAGCTGAGGGCGATCGCGGCCGAAAAGGCCCGGGCCCGTGCCGCGTATACGGCACTCATTCGCTCGGCGACGCGGCGCATTCAGGCGCGCACCAAGACCACGGATGAGGAGCGCCGCTCACTTGGCATCCGGGTGCGCGATGTCACACCCACGGCATCCCCCGCGCCGGCGGTTCGCCCGCATGTGCAGGTGTCAATGGCCGAGCGCCTGCGGCATCGCGTTTTGGTGTTGAACGAGTCAACCGGAGCCGGCGCGAGCGCTGGCGCGGGCGGCGGTCGCGGCAGCGGCGGGCGGGTGTCACCGGGCGGGCTGCGGCGGGCCAAGCCGAGGGGCGTGATCGGCGCGGAACTGTTTGTCGCATTGACCGAGCCCCATGCCGCGGCGCCGGCAGACCCGGCAGCCTTTCGCTACATTTCGCTGGTCACGGCCGGGTCGGCCGTGGTAGAATTCGCCTCGCCGGATGCGGGCCAGACCGCCCACTACCTCGCCCGATGGATTTCAACACGCGGCGCAAAAGGGCCGTGGAGCGAGACGGCCAGCGCGACGGTGGGGGGGTGAGCCTCAGTTATCCGTATCTTAAGGAATTCAACGGACTTGGCTGACGAATCAGGTCACACTTGGCACGGGACGTGTAATCGCGCATCATCCAAGGACTATGGGAAAGACCGCACTCGGAAACATCCAACCGCTTTTTGAAGCGCCAACCATCGCGACCGCTTTTTCTCCCGACGCCGAGGTGGTCGTTGCCCCGGGCGACTGTCTGGAGACGCTGCGAGGCATGCCGAGCGGGGTTGCTCAACTCATCATCACATCACCACCCTACAACATAGGGAAGGAATACGAGAAGGCCACGCTACTTGACCGCTACCTCAATGCCCTATCTCCCATCGTAGATGAACTGGTGCGTGTGCTGTCCTTTAAGGGTTCCCTTTGCTGGCAGGTTGGGAATTACGTTGAAGACGCCGAGGTCTTCCCGCTTGACATATTTTACTACCCGTTCTTCCGCAAGCACGGCTTGAAGCTGCGAAACCGGATCATCTGGCATTTCGCACATGGGCTTCATGCGAGCAAGCGACTATCCGGTCGTTACGAAGTGCTTCTGTGGTTTACAAAAGGAGACTCGTACACGTTCAATCTTGACCAGGTTCGCGTTCCATCAAAGTACCCCGGCAAGCGTCATTTCAAGGGGGACAAGTACGGACAGCCATCAGGAAACCCGCTCGGTAAGAATCCATCCGATGTATGGGAAATCCTTCAACGAGAATGGGAATCCGGCATGTGGGACATTCCCAACGTGAAGGCGAATCATCCAGAAAAGACGATTCATCCGTGCCAATTTCCAATCGAATTGGTTGAACGATGCGTACTCGCAATGACTTCACCGGGGGACTGGGTTCTAGACCCATTCTCGGGAGTCGGGTCCGCATTACTTGCAGCATTGCGGCATGATCGCCGCGCGATTGGTTGCGAGAAGCAGCCAGAGTATATAGAAGCGGCGAATGAACGTATTCGAGCATTCTATGCTGGAGCATTGCCCTATCGTCCGCTTGGCAAACCAGTGCATCAACCGAGTGGTCGCGAAAAAGTGAGTCAAGTTCCGCCCGAATGGCTGAAGGAAGCGGAGGCGTCTTGAAAATCGTTGGGCTGTACTCATTCAATGGAGGGCGCGAAGCCGTGGAAGCACGCTTCGCGGGATTGTTTGGTGAGATTACGGAAGTAATCAATGCGGTTGACTCGACGCAACACAAGACAAAGGTAAGCAAAGAAAAAACGATGCCTGGGCAAATGTTGTTCAGCCCAAAATCAATAAACAAATCATTCACGGTTCAATTTAAGCAGCGCGGTTGGTCGCCAGTTAGAGTAGCCTGCGATTACCCTACCGGGCACTACGTTGAGGGATATCAAGCCCGTGCTAACAATCGGGGGGCGTTTCGGGAAATGGACTTTGTAAAGTCTCGACTTGGCGTCGAAGTCCAATTCGGCAAGTATGCTTTCATGGTATACAACGTCTGTGCGAAGATGACGATTTTCAAGAACCTATCTCATATCGAGTGCGGAGTCGAAATTGTGCCGGTTAAGGCGTTCGCAAGTGAAATGTCCTCAGGTGTTTCATATTTCGAACAGTTCGTTTGGGACCTTGGCGCTCGTGGCGTATCGAATATCGACATTCCTGTGTTGATCATTGGGATCGACGCGTAGGATTCAATAGAGTTGAATCAAACACGGAGAGATACAATGGCCGACTACCTTCCCGCCGGTGATGCTGAATTTGATGCCTGACAGATCAACGTCGCCGCCAGGCCCATGCGGATAAACGAAGACGGCCATACCGCGACTTTCGGCCTTCCCTGCTTCGCAAT
>CAYXEY010000092.1:0-12049 GCA_964464105.1 uncultured Planctomycetaceae bacterium | reverse complement strand
GCGGCCGGCCATTGCGGCCGACGCATCGCCGAATGCCAGCGCGCAGGCCAGCAGACCGGCACATGTGTATCGCATCCTGCGATTTCGCGGGCGTGTTGCGACGTGTGTCGCGCGGCCCTGAATTGTCGAATCCTTCGACTTCATATTGCTCACAATCTCAGCTGACTGGTCTCGTCATTCCTCGCTTCCTTCCTCCGCCTCTCCACCGACAACTGATCACTGACAACTGACCACTGCTTCTAGAACGGCTTCACTCGATCCCATCCACCCTTGAGCCAGCCGGCCTTCGTCGAATGCCGGACTTCGCCGTCGTTGCTTGTCCGAACATTGAGATCAAAAATCTTGTCACTGGTGATGGTCTTGTTCGGCCCGATGTCGGTCTTGTTGCATTCGCCAGTCAACACCACAAACTGATCCTCGGAATCGATCTTCACGCTCTGCCGGGCCATGATCACGAGGTTGCCATTGGGCTTGACATCGATGATCTTGGCCATGACGCGCGTCTCAAAGGCGTCCCTTCGATCAAAATTGGCATTGTTCTGAAGTTTGTTTTCGTTTTTAAACTTCACTTCCGGCGTTCCGCCCTCAAAATCCTGCTGGGCCCACTTCCCATCCGTGATGCGGAACCAGGCCGAGAGCTTGCTATTCACGTCCCATTTGCTGTTCTGTTGATTGCGTCCCACGCTCTGGTAGTTCAGTCGATGCCGCACGACCACGCTGACAAAGTCGCCGATGCGAATAAGCTGCCGTTCGGGCGAGGGCACCGCGGTGAGCGAGGTAGACAACAGCACCGGATTGCGAATCTCGCGCGGCGCAATCACCGCGCCTGCGCTGGTGCGCTGCGTGCCGTTGACCGCCGGCTGCGTCGTCGCCGCGACGGCCTGGGCCTTCGCCGATTGCGACTTCAGGAACAGCGACGAGCTTTGACCCATCGCCCACCCCGTAGTCACGACCAGCACCAGCGCGGCCATGCAGCTCACGCGTCCTGCAATCCCAAGTTGTGTCGAATCGAATCGCATCACGATCCTCGTCTATTTCGCCGCCACCCGCACGTCATCACACAATTCCACCGTGCCCGGACCGGTCACAATGGCATCGAGAAGTTCGCGAACATTTTTGGAGCCGTTTCGCCGCACCTTGATCGTCGAGCCCAGCATGCCATCGCCCTGAGCCTTGCCCGACAGGCGAATCTGCACGCCGCCGCGCCGCCAGATGGTCACGGTCTCGCCGCGCTTCACCACCGGCGCCGGAGCGAGGGCCTTCGCGGTCACCATGCCGTTGATATCGATGAATTGAGCCGCGGTCTGACCGAGTGCGACCCGCATGTCGGAGATTCCCATCTTGCGGGCGTCGTCAAAACGGCGCTGCTCGACACGAAGGTCCGCCGACTCAATCTTCTTGCCCAGGTTGATCGGACGCTTGGCCACGACCACCGGCCGCATGACCGCGATCTCCGCGATGATTGCGACGGGCGTGGTCTTCCCATCAGCGCGCGTAATGTCCACGCGGAACGATTTCGTGCCCAGCCAGTTCTCAGTTTCTTCAGCGTCGTCCTGCTGAATATCAATTTGACACTGTGTTAGAGGGAGCCGCAGCGCATCACGGTGCGTGTTGCCGAAGCGAATTTCCAGCTTGCCGGATTGGGCCGGTGCGTGAGTCTCGATGAACTCCCGCAAAGCGGATTCAACCGTGCCTGCGGCGTGATCGACCACATCGGCGTTTCGCGAAACAGTCGCGAACTTCTTCGCTGACTTGCTTATCGATCGCTTCGCCGATGGCGGACGCAACTCGCGAACGATGACCGGCTTGGGCGGCTCCGGCGGACGGCTGCGCGATACGCGGCAGGCCGAGGCGCCGATGAAGTCAATTTCCGCAAGATCCGCCTTGCTTTCCGCGAGCGCTTCGCGGACGTGGGCCACGCTGATGCGCAACTCGTTGCCGGGCACGGGCGCGACATGAACGACGATCTCACGCAACCTCTCCCGCTCGGCCACGACGCCCGACAACTCGGCGATGTCTCCGATGGTGATGACTTCGCGTTCCACCGTCGCCGTCGGCCAGATGCGCACCTGATCGGCACGACTGGCCGCGGTCAGCGCGAATCCAATCGCACCCGCCATCCAGATTGTCTGCCATCCCTGCTTCGTCATGACGTCTCCGCCGTCCCTTACCCGCTACGGGTCAACGAGCCCGTTTAGAATCGCCTCAGATTGCTGATGGTCTGCAAGGTCTGATCCGCACTCTGGATCGACTGGCTGTTCAGTTCGAAAGCGCGCTGCGTCTGAATCAACCCGACCAGCTCCTTCACCGGATCGGAGTTGGACAGCTCGAGCGAGCCCTGCTGAATGCCGCCCAGCCCGTTCTCAAGAGGATTGCCCACAATCGGCTGCCCCGATGCATCAGTGAAGCCGTACAGGTTTTTTCCAAGCTGCTCCAGGCCGGCTGGATTGATGAATCGCGCAAGTTGAATCCGCCCCACCTCGGACAATTCAGTCGTGCCCTGGGTCTTTACCATCACCTGGCCGTTCTGGCCGATGGTGACGCCCACTGAATCCTGCGGAATGGTGATGGCCGGTTCGAGTCGTGCGCCAATCGAATTGGCCAGCACAAGCTGACCGTCCGCATTCAGGGTGAAGTTGCCGGCGCGGCAATAGACCGTCTGCTCCTGACCGTTGATGAACGCCTGAACCTGAAAGAAGCCATCGCCCTCGATCATCATGTCGTAGGCTTGACCGGTCTGTTCCGCCGAGCCCTGCTCGAATTCCTGCTGCGTGCCCGAAAGCTGCGTACCCAGTCCGACCTGAAGCCCCGTCGGAACCGGTTGGTCCAGCCCGTTACGCCCGCCCGGCTCGTCGAGGATGCGATACATCAGATCTTCGAAATTGACGCGCGAGCGCTTGAAGCCAACCGTCGAGATGTTCGCGAGATTGTTGGCCACGACATCGAGCTTGAGGTCCATCGCCCTCATGCCGGTCGCCGCGCTGTAGAGTGCCTGAATCGCCATGCCGTGCCTTGTGAAGCCGACTCTGAGTCGGCCGTCGTTTCTCTTTAACCTTGGAACCGACTATTAGTCGCTCGCCGCCTTTTTTCTGTGTGGAACCGGCCAATGGCCGGTCTCCCGTTCAAACGCCGTTACGCCACGCGTCCCACGTCATTGATCACCCGCCCCAGGCTCTGATCCTGAAGCGTGATAAAGTTTGCGTTCAACTCATACGCCCGCGAGCCCGCGATCATGTCGACCAGTGTCGTCACCGGATCGACCGCGGACTGCTCGATTGCGCCCTGGCGGATGTCCGCATCGGGCCGGGGCAGCGGCTCGGCGCTGGTCTCGTACAGATTGCGACCCGTCTTGTTGAGCTGATGCCGATCGGCAAAGTCCACTACGCCGATTCGACCAACCTCCGCCAGCCCCTGCCGAAGGAGTCCACGCGGGCTGATGTCGATCTTGGCCGTATTGGACAAATCGAGCGCAAGCTCGCGACCTTGATCCGACAACACGGGATAGCCCGTGGAAGCGTGCACCAATGTGCCATTGGGACCCTTGGTCATTCGACCATCGCGTGTGTAGCGCGGACCGTCCGGCGTCTGCAAGGTCAGAAAGCCGTCGTCCAAAAGGGCGATGTCCAGGGGATTGCCGGTCGGATCGACCGGAGCGCTGGCGAAGTTTGTATAGACTTCCGTCTCAACCACGCCGCCGGTGACATTTCGCAGATTTCGATCGCCGTCGAAACCACCGCGTTTCTTTGCTTCGGACAGCCGCTCAGCGAAGGCCACCGAGTCCGGCTTGAAACCAGGCGTTTCGAGGTTCGCCATGTTATTGGCGATCACCGACTGCCGGAAATCCTGCGTCCGCAAGCCCGAGGCGGATTGCCAGAGTCCATAGATCATGGATGGCCCTCCGCGGGAAGAATCGCCGAAAGGCGGCTGATTCTGGATTCGGCCGAGGCCCGCTCGCAGGCATGAACCGCGGCGGCAATCAGCGAGGCCCGGCGTACGACCGAACCAATCGCTGACAGCGACGGCAACTCCGCGCTCCGCACCGGCTCATGCGTGGCATCGTGCGACGCAGGCGCCGAACAGACTTGTGATTCCCATGTTCGAACGTCCATCCATGGACTCCGTTGACCGGCTGGAAAGTCGACCCATCCCCGCAGTGGCTCTTGACCCACAACAGTGATGGCGTCGCACGCTGCGCGCACGGTCGCGGAATCCCCGTTGACACGTTGCGTGCCAGCAGTGAGAAATCTCAAGTCTCAGATCTCAAATTCGAGATCTAAGATTCGAAGAATAGGATGGTTAGAGAATTGTAGATTCAAGCGGCCGGACCGAGCGTCATTTGAATTGGCATGACTCTTCCGCGCAGTCGTTGCCGACGCGCGGCATGCTTCGCAGGAATCGACAATGCAATTCGCGTGCTCGCGAGCGCGCGATGATAAGAAAATCGACTGCCGCCTTCGATGACTCAGCGCAGTAATTGCGCCTTCTCGTCAGAGTGCACTCACTCGCCAAAGATGGACGGCTTCTTGGGCGGCGTGTCTTCCTCCTCCGCCGGAGGCGCGGCTTCATCCGTTGTCGGTGGCTCCGCGGTTTCAGGCTTCATTGCCGGATCTTCAACAGGCGCATCTTCCGCCGGTTGCGTGGTCTGTCGCATCTTTTCCCACATGTCCTTGCTCGGAAACGCCTCGTCAACCGGCGCGGACGTGGGCTGCTCCGCCGGACGACCCACCTCCACCGGCATCGCGAAGATTAATCGATAGACATTCGTCGGGCCGCCGGCGGCGACGTAGTAGTTGCGTCCGGGCACAAGGGGACGCGGCCGACTCGACTCATCCGGTGCAATTTGACGGAATCCCGCGGGTGGGGTGCCAAAGGTGATCGCCATGCCCCGCGCGGGCACGCCTGTTTCCGTATCCGCGGCGAGCCGCCAGACGACATTCTCATCATCATCCGGCGTTGCGACCGCAAACTCGGTGATCGTCGGCTTGCTGAACGGCGCAAGCCAGTCGTGCTCGGGAATGACAAACGTCGCCACGCCGTTGTCAACGTGAAACTCCATCTCGCGAATGCGATCCCCGCCAAGCCCACCACCGTCGCAACCCCAAACGAACAAAACGCAACTAACTGAAAAACAGCGCACCAATGTGCCAAAGCAGTTCGCACCACGGACCATTCGCAATTCGCAATTAGTCATTCGCAACTGTTCCGCCAAGGTGTGTCAATGCACTGAGAGCGGTGGAAGCATGAGCAAGCGTCACAGCGCAAAGCAGCTCCAATCTCCCGCCTTGCGGCACTCCCCCCATGCACCCACAATAATCGTAGGAGGTTCCCCGCATGCTTGTCGAATCACTGCTCACTTCAGCCGATCGCGGGGCCACCCGGCTGGCCGTGTCCGACCCTTCGCAGGCCCTGGATTATGCCGGCCTGGTCCGATTTTCCGACGTCATGCGGCGACAGGTCGAATCGGCCACCCAATGCGAGCGCGTCGGCATCATGATGCCCTCCTCCTGTGCCTTCGCCGGCACGTTGTTCGGCATCCTCTGGGCCGGTCGTACCGCCGTGCCGCTCAATTTCCTGCTGCAACCCGCCGAAATCGCCGCCATCGTGGCCGACGCCGGCATCGACACAATCATTGGCGTCAAGCACTTCAGCCCCCTGCTCAACGGTTTGCCGGTCAAGACGAAATACGTCGAGGACATCGCCCTGGCCCGCGAAATGGGCGGAAGCTGGGCCGCTGCACCGGCGCCCAAAACCAAGCCGGACGACATCGCCCTTCTGCTTTACACCTCCGGCACCTCGGGCGTGCCCAAGGGTGTGTGCCTCTCACATGGCGGACTGAAGTTCGATGTAGACGCCTGCGCGGATTATGCCAACCTGCGCGAGGGCCATCGCTTCCTCGGCATCCTGCCGCTCTTTCACACCTTCGGCATCACCGCGATGCTGCTGGTGCCCACGGCCATCGGCGCATCAGCTCATTACCTGCCCCGCTTTTCCCCCGGGACCATTCTCGCCGCGATTCGAGAGCAAAAGAGCAGCGTGCTGATGATGGTCGCCAGCATGTACACCGCGATCCTGCGCGGCAAGGGCGGCGAGAGAGAAGACTTCGCGTCCGTTGAATACCCGATCAGCGGCGGCGAGGCCCTGCCGATGGCGGTTTACGACGCCTTCAAAGAGCGATTCGGCATCGAAATTCTACAGGGGTATGGAATGACCGAGGCCTCCCCCGTGGTCAGCCTCAACGTCCCCTGGGCCCACCGCCTCGGCTCGGTCGGCAAAGCGCTGCCAGGAGTCGAAGTGAAGTCGTTTGACGACAACGGTCAACAATTGCCGCATGACTCCGTCGGCGAACTCTGGGTCCGCGGTCCGACCATCATGAAGGGCTACTACAAGAAAGAGGCGGACACCCGCGCGGCAGTCAACGAGCAGGGCTGGTACAAATCCGGCGACATGGGCAAAGTCGATGCAGACGGTTACATCACCATTACCGGGCGCAAGAAGGAGATGATCATCGTAGGCGGCGAGAACGTGTATCCGCGCGAGATCGAGGCCGTGCTTGAATCACATCCCGCCGTGGCGGAGGCAGCGGTCATCGGCCAGATGAATGCGTCACGCGGCGAAGTCGTCGTGGGATTCGTCATTCCCAAAGAAGGCGAGACCGTCACCGAAATGGCCCTGCGCGACCATTGTCGCCAGCAAATTGCAAACTATAAAGTGCCGCGCAGAGTTATCATTGCCGAGCAACTGCCGCGCAGCGCCACGGGGAAGATCCTCAAGCGCAAGCTGGTTGAGTTGCTGCCGGCGGATGACTAACGCGGAACTCGTGCCATCGGGCGTGGTCCCCGCAAGTTGCCAGTTCTTCATGCGCAATTGCTGGCCCGCCCTGTGCTTAGACGAAAACGCCGCAATCACCCCGCGTGCGCGATTCGATATAATGCGGTCATGCTTCGATCCATCCATTCGCGTCTCTTGATGACATTCACACTGGCTCTCACGGCGATCGCGCCGCTGGGCTGCGAGCCCGCCGCGCCACCCCCACCGAGCACACCGTCGACTCAGGCCGCACCGCCAGCCCCTGTCGCGACACCCGAAAAGCCGAAGCCTGCGTCGATCCCTGAGGCGCCGGCAACCAAGCCACCTCCCGTATCACAACCAAGCACGCCACCGGCATCGGTCGGCGAAAACGTCCCGAGACCGGAGGGCGATGCTGACCTGTCGAAACTGCCCGATCGCACCCAGCGCATCATTCGCGACACACGCAAGGCACTTGCTGACGCACCGGGCAGCGGCGACCTGCCGACTCGACTCGGCATGATCTATCTCACCAACGGTTTCGAGCGCGATGCAGTCCCACTCTTTCGGCAGGCGATCGATCGCGTGCCAGGGCAGGCTGCAAACTGGTATTACCTGGGAATCGCGCTGGCCGCGACGCAGGATTCCAACGGCGCCATCGCCGCGTTTCAAAAGGCAGTAACGTTGGACAAGGATTTTCTCTACGCCCACCTGCGACTCGCAAATCTGTTGATCAATTCTGACAAAGCGGCTGCTCTGACGCATTACAAGGAAGTCGACCGGCTTGCGCCCAAGGACGCCGACACGCTGATTCAACTCGCGCGTGGGTACGATCAATCGGGAAAACTGGAAGAGGCCATTGCAGCGGGTCGCAAAGCGGTCGGCATCGAGCCGGCATGCCCTCTTGCGCACGCGGCACTTGCAGAGCTGCTGGTGAAAAAGGGCGAAGATGCGGAAGCCCGACAGCACCAGCAGATGGGCATGGCCGACGGAGCCTGCAATGTCCCGACGGACATGCACTATCTCCAGGCCAGAGCCATCGGTCATCCGACACGGGCCAGCATCATGCGGGCGATGGCGCTGGCCAGCGCCGGAAATTTCGAAACCGCAATCAGAGGCCTGAAACAGCTCTCAAGTGATGATCCCATGAATCTGGACGTCCCACTGGCATTGGGACAGGTGTATCAGATGCAAGGGAACCTCACCGAGGCCATGAACGAGTATGCACAGGTGGTCATGACGGACCCCGGGCACCCGCTTGCCGCCCTGCGACTTTCTGGCGTCCAGATTCACCTGGGCCGCTTTGCTGATGCGGAGAAAACGCTCAACAAGGCCCTGGCCAAGCGGCCTGATGATCCGGACTTGGTGCAATCACTGGGAATTGTTCAGGCGCGAACAAACCGCGAGACGGAGGCCATTGCGTCGTATCAACGCATGATTGAACTCAGAAAAGGCGACCCGCGCGCCCGGCTCGACTTCGCCAAAATGCTGCTCAGCATCAAGCGGTATCCCGAGGCGACCAAAGAACTCGAGCCATTGATGAATACACCTCTCCTGGCCAGGGCCCTGATCACGCGCAGCTCGGTCAAGATCGGACAGGGCGATGCCAAGGGCGCCGAGGAGGACATGCGCGCCGCCATCGCCGCGAGCCCGAATGACCCGGAGCCCGTCACCGCCTTCGCCGTCCAGTATGCAAGCGCCAAACAATACGATCGGGCCACGGCGGTCCTGGAAGACGGCCTCAAACGCCATCCGACTGATCAGGCCATCATGAATGCACTGGCATGGCTGCTGGCAACCGCCCCGCAGGCGTCGCTGCGAGACGGGCCTCGCGCAGTCGAGCTGGCGAGGAAGTGCTGTGATGCGACAAACTATGTCATGCACGGCTATCTCGATACCCTGGCGGCTTCGTTTGCCGAAGCAGGGAAATTCAACGAAGCCGTGGTCATCGGTCAAAAGGCCGTTGAGCTGGCGCGTAACAACGGCGAAAAACAGACGGCGGTAGAATACGAATCGCGACTCGGGCTTTACTCATCCGGCAAGCCTTTTCGATCGCCGGAATAGACGCACGCGATCCGCGGGCTGACGTTGACGTGTGCGTGAGCCCAATCTTCAGATCGTCCCAGACCCAAGAACGATAGACTGTGCACCGGATTTACGGTACTTCCGACTGGGTATGACCGGCAGCCGCACTTTCGTGCCGCATGGCCTTCAGAACATCGCCCTTCTTCCGAAAAATAGACGCCAGCCGGCGGTGGGCATCCGGAAACTGCGGCTGCATCTGAACGGCGGTATTAAACGACAGCAGCGCCCGATCAATCATCCCCAGGCCTTCCAACGCGACCCCCAACTGGTAATGCGCCTTCGGGAAGAAGTGAACCACCCCCAGGATCTGCAAGACGGTTGATACGGCTTCCTCAAACTTGCCTTGCTGTAGCTGCGTCTCCGCCAGAAAGTGCTGCGCGTGCATGGAGTCCGCATCGATTTCCAGGGCGCGGCGATAACGCGCTTCCGCGGCGGCCCACTCGCGCCGTGAGAGGTGGATTTTTGCAATGGCGCATTGGATCGCCAGCGATCCCGGCCATGCCTGATCGGCCTTGCTGATTCGATCCAGCGCCGCGGCGTCCTCCCCCTGCTCCAGCAGCGCCCCGGATATCGCCACGTCCAGATCGACACATTTCACGCCCCGGGCTTCCAGCGTCTCCAGAACTTTGCGCGCGTCGGCGGGACGACGGTCGTCAGTGAACGCGCGGGCCAGCGTAAGCCCATAACGCTCATTTTCCGGATGTGCATCGTGCAGTCGCTTCAAGTGCGGTATGGCTTTGCTCGCCCGCGCGGAATTCAAATAGACAAGGCTTAAATTGAAGTCGGCTTCCTCCATCGCTACCCGCGCCGCCGACTGCGGATCGGCCGCCTCGGCCTCGATGTAGCCCAGGGCAACCAGGTGATCGATCGTCGCCTGGGCCGACACCGGGTCGATCCGCATTTCGGCCGGATGCATGCCCGATTCACCCGGCATTTTGTCCCAACTCTCGATGGTCTCGATCGGAAGTGGATCCTTCAGCGCCTGCACCAGCGGGCGCCCATCCATGTCGGCACCGGTGGGCAACCCCAGCAACGACAGCACGGTCGGCGCGACATCCAGCAGGGTCGCCCCATGAATCCGCTCATCCTGCTTGATGGCCGGCCCGGAAATGCAGACGACACCCAGCGGTCTGTGCCAGTTGGCGGCCATCGCCTCGGGCATGTTGCCGCGCGGAATCCAGCGAGGCCTTCGGTGATCTGAGTAAAAGCCGTGGTCCGACACGACGATGATAGTCGTCTCTTCGCCGGCCAATTCAAGCAACCGCGCCAGCATCTGATCATGAAAAACGTAGATTCGTTCGACCACGCCGCGATACAGCTCAAAGTCTCGCTCGGGAATGTGGTCCATGCGCGGCGGGAAATACGGCATGAAGACGTGTCCGGCCGTGTCGATCATGTCGTAATAGACAGCCATGAAGTCCCACGGCTCGTTCTCCATGATGGCCGTGGCAATCGAGTGAACGCTGGAACAATGAGCCAGCGATTTGGCCAGCTCAAACGGTCGGCCATCGATGCGATGATCGATTTCGCCGACGCGGGGAATGAACGGCTTGACGTCGCCGGGGGATAGTTCCGCCGGATGCACGCGAAAAGCCTCGACCGGCTCTCGCCACTTCGCCGGATGAACTGAATCCGCCGGCAAGGGCCAGGGCTGATCGGGCGGGCCCGGGTTCTGATCGAACACGTTTGAGATGCACACGCCGTTGATCGGCTCGGCGGGATGCGATGCGTACCAGCCGACCACGTTCGAACGCATTCCGCTCTGGCTGAGAATATTCCAGACGGCCTTGGTCTTGCGCGACGTGCTGCTCGAATGGCGAACGCCGCCGGCCCCGTCAGGCTCAACGAACCCGAGCACGCCGTGCTTGTCTGCCAGTTTTCCGGTTGCGATGGAGGTCCAGAGTATCGGCGACAGGCAGGGTTGCAGCGTGGCGATGTTGCCCATCGCGCCGGTTTCTACGAGATGATTCAGCGCAGGCATTTTTCCCGCGTCGAGCAGCGGCGAGATCACCTGCCAGTCGGCGGCATCCCATCCGACGAGTAGAACGCGTTTCGCAAGGCGAGTTGAGGGCATAGGCTGCATGATGCAAAAAAAAATCAGTGCTGCCAAGCGGCAGCACTGATTTTGTTTGACGATAAATGAGCTTCAATCGCTTCCGCAACGATTTACTTGCGGCGGCGAATGAACATGCCGGCAGCGCCCATCGCCAAAAGGGCAAGGGAACCCGGCTCGGGAACAGCACCAGCTTCGATGCCAGCGCCGCAAGTGTTATCGTAGGCGTAATCAACCAAAGTCCGCGGCTGAGCCTGCAGGGTACCCGCAAGCGACACGCGGAACCATCCGTACTGAACACACTGGGCAACCTCATTGAAGAATCGGAACCCAATCAGGTTGTCGGAGCTATTCAGAACGTGCGGTTGTGCGCCGGTCGTCGAACCAGCCGAGCCTCCATAAGTGGACGCCGCACCAATCAGCGTCCCCGCCGGAAGGTTGCCCGTCGCGCCGCCGCCAGTCCTTTGAACATAGGTGCCGCCCGCAGGATTGCTCGCGTTGAAATAGCTCAAGCCGCTGCTGCTCCAGGGATTCACATCCCACGTTGGAACGATGGAGCCGCCACCCGAAGTATTCGGACCATTATTAAATGCACCAGTAACGACATCCAGGTAAAGCCCGTTTGTGTTACTGGGGATGTTCAAATTCACCCCAGGGTTGGTAACAATGGCCGCTTCTGCCATCTGCGGGGCAGCCATCATCCCGGTGCCGACTCCAGCCGCAGCCAGCACGGCACACTTACCAAAGTGCTGATCCAGCTGCGAAAACAACTTGGACGTTCGACTTACACTCATGTCTTCCTCCTTCTTTCCACACACCCGATCAGGGTGCGTGCCCCACGTTTGGTACGACCGTGTCTCAAATCGCCGCAGCCGCGGGCGCTCGCCCACAACCTGATACTGCGACGATTGTGCTTGCGATTCCACCGTGATCCGCCGGAGCGTTCATTGCGTCGGTTTCCCGGCGCCTCGCGGTGAAATCGCGAAAAGTGGCGAATGTCTGCATTTAGCCAGTAGGTCGAATCTGAAGGGCAGCCTCTTCCCGTTCGAGTCGAACCAAGGGCCGGAGCGCTTCAATCCACACCTTCCCAGATTCTCACAATATCAGGAATGCGGTTTCGAATCA
>CAYXEY010000091.1:10250-12055 GCA_964464105.1 uncultured Planctomycetaceae bacterium | reverse complement strand
CCCCCTTCGCAGGTACATGTCGGATTCTGGACCACCGGCGATTCTCCGCTTCTCGACGCAGCTTTTGACCCCACCGATCCGACGATTGTCTATGTGACCCCCGTGCGCGTTGTTGACAGCGCAAATCCAACTCAGATCTACAAGGCCTCCGCGCGCGTCAAGCTGCTTTCAACGGCTGGAGCGTACAATGTCGAACGGGTGTATGGTCAGAATCCCTATTCGACCGGCGCGACCAATACTGAACCGCCGCAGTATGCATCGGTGAATGTGCAGCATCAAAGAGAGATTGAGGCCGACGGCCTGGGCAATCTGTTCGTACTGAGCGCGAAGTCCACGCTCAACAATGACAACAACTGGCTGTTGCTCTATCGCGCGTCGGATGGATTTGAACGACGAATCCTTCTGCCGGCAAGCCTGGCCGCGCCGTCGGCGATGCTGGTCACGTCCGACAATCAGAAGCTCTATCTGGCCGCCGGCCTTTCCACCGGGAGCACCACACCATCGTCCGTCCATCGCTATTCCATCGATCGTTCCGGCAACGAAGCCATTGGAATAACTCTGGAAGGCGTCTACTCAATCACCAACATGCGACTCGTAACAGCGCTTGCCGAGGGAATCGGCGGTGTCATTCATGCCGTTGGATACCAGGCGCCCACATTCGACTTGAATCATGCCTTTGCCAACGACGCCGACCTGTTCACCACTCCGGCGCTGGCCAACCTGCCCTCAACACCGCAGACCGTCGCCGCTCAGGTCGTCGCCGGAGGGAACCTCGCCCTGCCCATCTCGGCCATCCTCGCGAACACCGGCTGCCCCGGCCCAAAGGGCGACTTCAATGGCGACCAGCTGGTCAATGCGGCGGACGTTCAAAGTTTCATTAATGTCTTGATGAACGGGACCGGCGGCTCTTCGCAGACGTTGTGCCGAGCCGATTTCACCGGTGATGGATTCGCCAACGGGCGTGATATTGACGGATTCGTTCAGATGATTATTCCGTGAACAGAGGATGAGGGAATCCCGGGCTCTCGATGCAGCAGGGATGCGGAAGATTTGCCCCGTTATGTTGACCAGGATGGAGCTTGAAATTCCGCTGCGTGTTTCGAAGTATGCATGCGATTTTGCTCTCTCTTTACGCCCGCTGCATACGCAGCTTAGGAAAAAAAGACCCGGCAAGCGTTCGACGGGTGAGGTTCGAACACCCTGCCGGGTCAATGTGTGGCGCCCAGAGCTTCTTTGCGGAAACAGACGAACCCCGAGACGCTCAATATCACTCGAACAGGCATGGCTGTGTCCTCCAGAATCCCCATTCCCGATCGACAAACTTTCTCTCAGTCGTGATGGGTTCTGGAATCCCCGGAGGCCGATTCTATTCCGACTCAAGCGATGATCCATCGAGAGGGCCGGCAAGTGGTCCATCGAGCTTCTCGATCGCAATGCCCGGCGCCGAATTGCCTCCGCGCACCGCGGCATGGCTGGTACCGATGCCCTCGAGCAGGAATCCGTTTCCAGCATCCACGAGGATCGGCGAGAGTTTCTCGATGGCCATGCCGAGGACCTGCGACAATTGACGCTCGTCGCAACCCGCCGCACCGAATATCGCCAATCCGGCCAGTGCAAGGGCGCCAAGTCTTCGTTTCAGATTCATGAGTATCTCCTCTTTCTTACGCGGCCGGCGAAACGCGCTCGTCCGCTCTGTCTCGGCCCTGAATGGCCGCAGCCGGGCGGCCAATGAACTCAAGGCGATACTGTTCAGACGGAAACGGTCGCCCGCGCGCCCTCGGGAATTCAATAAGGCGATTTTTGGG
>CAYXEY010000091.1:3526-10240 GCA_964464105.1 uncultured Planctomycetaceae bacterium | reverse complement strand
CTCTGGTATGGTGTTCGGAATGAACTTTCGCGTCCTGGCGATTCGTGCGCGGAGCGACACTAGGGCGAACCCGCTACCGAGTGCTCTTGACGCTCATCGATAATCGACTGCGCTTTTTCTACAAATGCCTTTTGTTCTGCGATATTGGTTTTCTGCGCGATCCCGGCGGCTCGATCCAGATGTTCCCGCGCCTCGGAGAGTCGCCCTGCATTGATCAGAAACGCCGCGAACGCGGAATTCGCCAGGAATGGCATCGGCTCTTCGCGGCTCGGCGGAGACTGGCGCAACAATCCAATCGCGTCGCGATAGCGTTTTTCCGCTTCGTCATGGCGACCCAGTGCCTCGAGCACACCTGCGAGGTTGACAAGTGTGACCATTTGCGGCATCAGGGATGCCCTTGGCCCGCGTTCGAAATCCTGCAATGCGGACTTGTACCATTGCGCGGCCTCCTCGAGCCGCCCCAGATTGTCGAGCACCACGGCCAGGCTTTGCATGTAGCGCGGTTTTTCCCGTGGAAGCAGTCCATTCTTTAAAGCCGTCGAGAGCGTCTTTTCAGCTGCCGCCAAGTCTGTTGTCCCCGCAGTATTCAATGCCCGCTGCAAGGGGTCCTTCGCCAGACCATTTCGAGGAATCAGAATTTGGTGGCTTGGCCGTATCGGCATCGTACTTGGTTTGGCGCCCTCGCCGGAACTCAGGCGCTGCACGGCAATGAGGGCTGCGATTGCTATTACGGATACGCCGATTGTGGCCCGCAATCGATTGCGCTTGATCCAGTCAAGTGCGCCTGCGTTCGCCGGAACTGCAGGGGCCACGATGCGCTCGCCTTTCCGAAAAGCCCGCAGGTCGGCGGCGAGATCTCCCGCAGTTTCATATCGCTCATTGGGCGACTTCTTGAGGCAATTGAGCATGACCGTTTCAAGGTCGACAGGAAGGTCAGGGCGAAGCGACCTCGGACGAATGGGAGGGGCCTTTACGATCGCGTCCGTGATCGCACGGATGCTCCCGACGACTTCGAAGGGCGCGCGGCCCGTGATCATCTGATAGAGAAGAAGACCCAGCGAATGGACGTCGCTTTGCGTGCCGATTTCCGAACGTTTGCCTTCAATCTGCTCCGGACTGGCCCATTGCAGCGTGCCAACAAACTGCCCAGTGACGGTCGCCTCATAGGGTAGTTCAGACGCGATCGCGTCGAACGCGGACACCTTCGCCAGGCCGAAGTCCAAAATATGCGGCTCACCCGCACGATCGACCAGTATGTTGCTGGGCTTGAGGTCGCGATGGATGATGTTGCGAAGATGGGCCACATGAACCGCGTCGCAGATTTTCAGGAATAGATCGAGAATTCCGTCCAACGAAAGGCGTGCGTTCTTAACAAACTCGTCCAGCCGATTTCCTTCAACGTATTCCATTACGAAATAGGCACAATCCTGGCCCAGTCCGCAGTCGTGCACCGTTACGATATTCGGGTGTTTGAGCGAGCTTAGAATTCGCACTTCCTGTTCGAAGCGCACGCGATTGCTGGAGCTGCTGAAGGCTCCGCCGCGCAGCACTTTGACTGCAACGCGGCGCTGCGTCGATTTCTGAACCGCAAGGTAGACAATGCCCTGCCCACCGCGGTGAATCTCCCGTTGGACTACATAACCGGGAAGATCGGACGACAATGAATATGATCCTGAATAGTCGCTCCCGGCGACTTGCGTTACGGCCTCGTCGCTCGCCTGTGATGGGTGCGCACTGCTACCGTCCGCATCGGCCAAAGCCGCCTGCACGCTCTGCAGTACTCGCAATGCCTCCTCAAGTTCCTTTCTCGAATCCGGAAACCGGGCAAGAATCTCTGCGTCCGAAACCTGTTCGCCGTTCAACCGCCGAGTCGCAACGTCGGCGATGATCGAATCGATGTCGCCGGCGTCTGGTGGCGTGCCCGGCGGTGCTTCCGTTTTGGGATCGTTGGGGTTCATGTGCCTCGGCCATCTCACATGACGAAACAACCGAATGACGACGCGAGGCCTGCTGGACGATGACCTCGTGCACGACGGCGAACAACTGCGTTGACCTACTGTACGGCAGCAGATGTTAACGGCGAACGCGACGGAATGCCATGTGTGATCGGGTCGTACCGCCTGCTCTTAAATACATATCAAGGCTTGACTGAATGCACCACGGGTTGAGGGAACCTTCGTTGAAATTGCTCGTGGTGGCATCAATCTGTAAAAAATGTCCGAGCCATCGCAAGCCGGCGGGCGCTTGCGATGGCTGGAGGGTTCCGTTCAGATGGGATTCACGGGGCTACGGGATGACGAATGTCAGGGCGGCGGAGTTATTCGTGGCATCCTCATGGCATTCGATCGCGCTATGCGAGACGATCTCGACCGTCACGTCATAGGTGCCCGGTGGAAGTTGGGAACCCAGGTCCAATGTGCGGTCTCCGCACGTCGCAATGTCAACTGATGTACCGGGGGGATCCCACGTGCCGATCAAAAGGCCGAACCAATAAAGCCTGACTCGCTCGGCGATGACACCGGTGCTCCCCACCAACTGATCCACTTCCTGGCCGCACAGTTTCACGTCATAGCAATCCTGCCAGGTGATGGTGTTGTTGCCCGTGCTGGAGTCGTACGTCAGGCTGCCGATGCCGACGTCCAGCTCTTGGGTACCCTGCTCGCAGGGGCAGGCCAGAACAACAAACTGCACCGTCTGTATGTTGGGTTGAAGCACTGAACAACCGCTCTCGCTGCCGTCCGTCGTCGCCGCATCCGCGTCCGTGCACTCCGCGTCGATCGGAACATCCACCAGCTCAACGGTGAAGTAGAACGTGGCGGAGGGCTGCCCGTCCGGTACTTCCAGGCCCGCAAAGTACATCATGCCGCTATCGCCGTTACCCATCGTAACGGCGGTGAAAGATCTGCAGCCCGGACTCAAGTCATCGCACGAAGCGAGCGTGGCCCCGGTGTCGTCCGTGAGCCTCCAGACCTCCGTGAAGGGCACCGGCCCGGAATTGCCTGCGGGTTCGTCGTGACAGGCCTGCCAGGCGTATCGCCAACTCCAACTGATTCTGAAATCCTGCAACTCGCGAATCATGGCAGGCTCGACGATCGGCGCGTCGACCACAAAGTCGAAACACAGATGGTCTTCGCCGTTGGCGTCAACGCAGTCGCAGGGTTCCGGCACCGGAAACGATCCCGCGCTGCCGATGGTAGTTTTGCAGCCGTTGAGTACCAAGAGCCCAAGCAGGCCCATGCCAAGACAACCCAGAAAAGACTTCTGCAGCCATACCATCTCAGTTGATTGACTATTCGGTCGCATTTTTGTTCTCCTTGACAGCTAGTCAGCGGCGACGATGGGGTCGATTACGCAATCGCCTCGCGTCGCCTCGTCCGCATTAGCAGACGAAAACCAGGAGACTCGGGCCCAATTATTCTTTTCAGCAGCAAAGATGATTCGCCGCCCGAATGATCAAGCCGTCACGACAATGGGAATACAAGTTGAAGGACTTGGAATGGAAGTTTGAAAGAGAATGCCGCATCGCTGCACGAGATGGTGAATTTCAGTGTCGAACTGTTGGGATATGTTGATAGTCACGGTGTGGATTTTGGAAGATCGCAGCGCATTGGGATTTACTACGCTGAGATTGAAGACACAGAAAGGCACCTGAATTGATGCTTCAGAGTGAATCCTCGCTGATTTGCCAATTGAAAAATGCCGGCGCCGCTCTCCCCAACGCAGAGTTGTTGGGTCAGGCGGCGACCGGCTCTCCCATTCAATTCTCAATTGATCGATCAGTACGCGTCGATTAATTCGACAATCACTTCATAGTGCCCTGCTGTCCCGGTGTATGCATCGCCCGACACTGCAAAGAATATGTTGTATTCATTGCCGGTGGGATTGTGGAACTCGATCGACTCGGCCACGCCGGGATTCGGACCGGTAAGGGTAGATCCGAGGCTTGCCTCACATACGGTGTTGTAGCGCATGGGCGGCAACGGGTGGCTCGTCGCGCTCGCGGTGTATCCATACAAACTCACTTCAACGGATGAATCGGGTATGACGGTGATTTTCACGATGGAACCTGATGGTTGCGGGGATTCAAGTGCATAGAAAACCTGGTTGCCCTTGAAGAACGGAAACTGCGCCCAGGTGAAGCACGCCACATTCGAGTCGTCCGCCCACGACAGATCAGCAAGGGGCGCGCCGTCGGCGAGATCTCCCTCGAGCTCGGCGATTCCATCGGCGGTGAAGGTCACCAGGGTCACATCGTCGCCCCAGGGGTTCACGGGCTCGGGGTCCACATGGCCTCCGCCCGATCCGGTACCTGAACTCTCTTCTGGTTCTGGAACTTCGGAAGGTGCGTTTGATACATTGCTCGTATTCGACGCAGTTTCCTGATCCCCCGAGCTGGAGTGCGTTCCGTTGGTGGCCCCCCCCTGCCGTATTGGTTGTTGTGGGGTCGATTGCTGAACCAGAAACCGCATCACAACCTGTGATTGCGAGAAGCAGCGCCCCATTGAACGCCGCGACTGCAGCCATGACCACACGTATCCCGACGGTTGTCCTATTGTGTCTTCCAACACTGTTCATGATTGCCGTCCTTTCCTGTTCTGTGTCGCCCCGGGTGTCTCCGAGATCGCCTCTGATCTCGAGCTGCCCCGAGCGGCATACTGAATCAGAGACGAAAAATCCGGCTGGCGCGCCCGAAGAAAAGACCGGTCCCGAATAAACAGTTCAGGTTTTTCATGGGACAGCACAAAAGCCCCGCGGGCGCGCCGGTCATCGATAGCGTCAGGACCCTTGTTAGCGTGGCAAATTCGTGATCGCAGCCTGCCGAACACTCGGGCAAGGCAGCCTGAATCGACACTTGTCGATCGAGAAGGACCGGCGATTTCTTCGTTCGGAGTGATTGGTTTGCAACGCACTTCCATGCGGCGTTATGATCAGGTTCGGGAGCCTCGAATTGGAAAACGAATTCGGCGATGATCGAATCGTTGAAAACGCCGTATCCGGCGATCGGGTCGCATTGACCCTGCTCTTGCACCGCTCGCGACGCTCCCTCTCCGAATCGATTGCATTTCGCATTCCTTCCGATTTGCGGAGTGAGATGGATTCCGAAGATATTGTGCAGGACGCTCAAATCTCAGCGTGCCGGCGCATCCGGGAACTTCGAATTCCCACCGTGCCGGGCTTCAATCGATGGCTGGCGGCCATTGCCCTTCACAAACTCCGCGATCAGATTCGCAAGAGACGAGCGGCCAAGCGCGGAGGAGCTCACGTTGCGATCAGTGCGCGTCAACAGCGGTCGCCCGACGATTCGCTCGTTGATCTGATGGACCTGGTCGCCGGACCTGGGCGCTCACCGAGCCGCTGTGTTGCGCGCGGCGAAGCGGTCAAGGCCATGCAGTTGATGCTGGGTGCAATCCCAGAGCATTATCAGCAGGCGATAAGACTGGTTCACTTGGAAGGCCTGCCGATAGCGGAGGCGGCCTCGCGCCTTGGCGTGACCGACCGGGCGATTCATGGCCTGTTGCGCCGCGGCCTGAGACTGCTGCGCCAGCAGATGGGCGCATCGACGGATTATCTGAGTCGCGGCTAATAAGCGCGTACATCAGGCGATTGCACGGAAGTGGAGACCTGCGTGCATCTCCACTTCCGTTGCCGGTATTTCAGATTCGATTAAGGAAGTACTGCGTAGGCAACTGTCACGACAGCTGGCGCCTCGACGCTCATCGGCACGATAAAAGCCACCAGCTTGTCAGAAGCCACAACGCCCGCGGCGCGCGTCACCAGTAGCTCGTCTTCCGCATCCAGTACCGGCCGGAAGCCCGAGCCATCCACGCTGACCGACAGCCGCTCGCTGTCATCCACATCGACGGCGCTGTCGCCTGCGACGAAGATGTACCGCGCGTCCGGCGTCATCGCCACGCTGTTGCCGAAACCGATCCTCCCATCCATCGAATCCTTGCCGTTCACGTACGTGCCGACGGGTTCATAGAGATTCTCCACGTCGTCGGTGGCGCCAACGAGACACCGGTGACCGAAGCGCCCTTCGTCGTCTGAAGTCTGATTGACAAAGTAGGCAAACGTGCCGCCGCGAAGCGCTAACTCGTCGACGGCGGGGTTACGTGACGGACTTGTGAAGCTGCCAGTCTGAGTATCCAGCAGCGTGAGCCGCTCGCTGTCATCAGCAAATGCCACGTGTCGGCCGTCGAAACGAATCGGCTCCTGCCCGCCGCCGCCCTCGGCCGCCGACCGGGTGAATGTGTCCGCGGCGTCACTCGGCGCATCGAGATCGTACATATAGAAGGTGCCCTTGACGTCCCGAACGATGAGCTTGCGCGTCGCTGCATCAACGGCAATCGCGTTGGGTGAGTTGGTCGGCTCGTCTGAAAACCAGGTAATCGCGACGGCGTCGAGGTCGCCCACATCGAGAACCTTGATCCAGTGACCGGCGCCATGCATTGATGTGTCGTAGTTCAGAACCGCGATTAGATCCCCATCGATCATCCAATAGTGCCCATGCGCGCCGCCGATGGGCCGAACCGAGTCGGTGGAGATCTGCACCAGGTTTTCGTCAGAGGTATCGAACAAGTAAAACCCCTCGTCGTTGTATCGATCGATCATGCAAAGCTTGGTTCCCGAGAATTGAAAGTTTCCGATGGAATGCTGAGAGGTCGCGGGCTGCGGCACCGTGAAGGCGGAGGACGGCTACCAGGTCGTGACCGC
>CAYXEY010000091.1:0-3516 GCA_964464105.1 uncultured Planctomycetaceae bacterium | reverse complement strand
TTCGAATCGTCGTTTCGCCGACCTTCACCCAGTTCAGCTCGCCGCCGCCATCTGTCTCAAAAGCCAGCGCCCCGTCACCAAGCGCGATGACTCGTTCGGTCGCCGATTCCAGCTTTGTCACGCTCAGCTGAACATAGTCACTGGTGCTCAGCGGAGCAGTCGGGTCGGACGGGTCGCCCCGCGAAGGCAAGGAGAGCAAACCGCCAGGGCCATCGCACGCCGCCCCGGAAATCAGAATGATGGATACAACGGTCAAGGTCAGGTTCTTGAGATAGTGTGCGCCGTTCATCGATGTCTCCCGGGTTGAGGGTCATTTCTGCATGTAGACCCACACGGTTGCTTGCATGCGTCAGCCGGCGGGCCGTTCCATGCGGCCCGTCGCCGACAAGCACTGGACGCAATTCGCATTGCGCGCGCCCGCGCTTTTTCGTCGAATTCACCTGCATAAGTTCGATTCGTACACCGCGAAGACTCTTGAGGATGTCGCGATGCTAGAGTCCCATGTGCTTGCCCAGGTGCTCCTCAGTTGGCGGATTCAGGCTCGGCAACCGTCGTTCTGAAGTAATGGACCTTGTTGGAGATCAGCGGTCTTTCGATCTCGAAATCAGCATCAGAAAAGACCTGAGCGTGGGTCCGTTTTGCACGCCGATTATCGCGACTCGGCCTGCGTAACCCCAGCATCTGCGAAAGCTGGAAGACGGCGTCTGGATGTGGTGGAAACTCCTAAACTCAATCAGCCTTGGCGAAATCGTCCGTTCTGATCATGAATCGCAGGTGTCCAACCTAGGCTAGCTGAGGAAACCTGCGGTTGTCCGTTTGCATCGCCGCGACGGGTTACCAGAGTTACAGTTGCACGTAGCCAGGATCTGGCCCAAAACGCCGACTATCACCATGCGAATGGAAAAAAAGGGGCGCGTCGATTGACGTAACGCATCTTTGGAACAGAATTTAAGAAACCGGGCGACCGGACTCGAACCGGCAACGTCTAGCTTGGAAGCCCCGCTTTGTATTTAGTCGATTGGCTCAAAAATCCTGTGTTGACAGCAGTCTAACGATTTCTGTTAATTTCGCAAATCGTCGCATTTTGAAGCGTTTTGTCGCGTCTTGTGGTAGTACTATCACTTCGGCGCATCGGAAGGTACCCAACTCTGCCTTTGCATTTCGATTCGAATGACATGACCGCGCCCCAGACACCCGCGGTTCTGAACGGGTCAACGAGTATTCAATTCGTCTGTACACTGACGAACGGCTGAATGTCCTTGCCGTGGAGGGTGTCGTCGTGATTGATGTCGGCGGGACAGAGGGCAGCCGGGGTTGGGTCGAACAGGGCCTGGACGAAGGGAGCGATGTCCGCGGGATTGGTTTGGCCGTTGTTGTCCATGTCGCCGGTGCCGCTGGCGGAGCCGGCGAAGGCCAGGGAGATCGATGAGAGCAGTGTCACCATGATCGACGCACCGTCTTCGCTGGCGCAGAGCGACCAGGGTGATTGGCCGGCGATGAGCCGTTTCTCCTCCTTCAGGTTCTCCTAATTGAGGCCGACGGAATCGGCATCAGTCCAAAGGAAAACCGAGGCCTTCGCGGCATCTTCGACACGCCGCCCTCCAAATGGAAGGGAACCAACCCGACTCTGCATCGACAGTGCGGACTACGCCTGGCTGTCTTTTTCACTCGCGTTGCCCCGGTCGAGCCCCCCGATCTCGACGCACTGGTGCGTTACATTGCAACAATCGAGCGACCTCCCGGCAATCGCTCTCGCGACCCGGAGGGTCTCAGGACCGCGCGCAACCAATCCACCGTGGGCACGACCATGTGGCTCGACACGAACGACAGCGTCGGCGCGTTCGCCCCTGGCGACACGACGACTTTCGGTCCACTCGGGATCGTATTCTTCCACAATACCGGCGGTCATCAGAAGCGCTTCGACGGCGCGCTGGGACCCGAGAGTCGAATTGCCTCGACCGTCATCGGTCGATCCGAACTGCCGTTTGTCAATGCCGGCGCCGCGCCCGCAACCATTGACGAAATCATCAATCCAAGGATCTTCCGCTGTCCGGTGGCAGACGCGCGATACCACGAATGTCTGATGAACCGAATTCTCGACTCGGCACCCGATGCACGCTTGGCCATCATCCGAACGCCGAGTGCACTCACTCGGATGCATCTCAATTGGTGGCTTGCCCGGGCGCGTTTCCAAAACCAGCTCCCTGTGGTGAACGCGACCGTCACGTCGGACCTTAACGATCTCGGACCCGTGGTTCATGACATACGCGCGAGACAGGTTAATGTCGTCGTAACTTGGGCAGATGCCGGAACTTCAGCCCGAATATTGTCTCAATTGCGCCGCGAGGGTATGGACTCACTGTTCGTCGGCTCGGACGAAATCGTGACGGACGCCTTCATTCGGCTCGACGGCTCCGCTCCCGGCCGAGTCGTCGCACCAGTTCCCTGCCGACATCGCATTCACGGTGATGCCGACGCGGACGGTCAAATCGACAAACGTCCATCGATGGCAACGAAAAACGGAAATCCCGGGAACAATCCAACGCCAGACCTGTCGTTCATGGGCGCCCTTCACCTTCTTGAAGCGGTCGATGCCGCAGGCTCAGATCGCGACGCCGTTCGGCGCAAGCTCTTAGAGATGTCGACGCCGGTCCTCGCCCGTTTGATCGAGGGTCATTGGAAACCTGAGGGACAACACGACGTTTCACCGAATCAGTAGCGCGAGGCATCACAGTGGATGCGATGTTCCGCGATGCCGGGATAGAGCAAGAATGATGGCGGGTTGGATGAGTCCCTTCCATGCAAGTTTGCCATGATTATCGTGTGCGAACGTGAAGCGCCCTGCGCAAAGACACCCTGTAGGGAAGCCCACGTAAGGCTTCGGCAGGCCATCAGACCAGGATGGCCACGTATTTGCCATCGTGGCCCAACGCCGCCGGCATCGGGACATGCCGCTCGACACGTGCGCCGCCCGTAACAAGTCGACGTTTCGCCGCTTCCGCCACCGCTTTCTGGTAAAATGTCCGTTCATGTCCACGCAATATTGCTCCTGCGGCGGTCCAGATCATGCGGCTCCCTCCCGCCGCGATTTTCTTTATGTTGGTCTCGTCGGCGGTCTCGGCCTTGTCCTGCCCGAGTTCTTTCAGCGTCGCGCCGTTGCCGAGGCCAAACAATACGCCGGCAAAAAAGCCGTCGCCGAATCCGTCATTCACATCTTCCTCCCCGGCGGAATCTCCGCGCAGGAGTCTTTCGACCCAAAACCTTACGCGCCGATCGAATACTGCGGCCCGCTCGGCGTTGTGAACACCTGTCTCCCCGGCGTGGTCTTCAGCGAGTCGCTTCCCGAGACGGCGAAAATCGCCAATAAGCTCACCATCATCCGCAGCATGAGTCACGGCGAAGCCGCCCACGAGCGCGGCACGCACAACATGTTCACCGGCTACCGCCCCAGCCCGGCCATCGTCTTCCCGAGCATGGGCAGCGTCATCAGCCACGAACTCGGCGTCCGCAACAACC
>CAYXEY010000090.1:0-12118 GCA_964464105.1 uncultured Planctomycetaceae bacterium | reverse complement strand
AGTCTGGCGTCGTACATGAAAGCCCCGGTCGATCAACGAAAAATCCTTTACCTGCAACGCCCGGGCGGCAACGCCGAGCACCTTCTCTCCACCCTCGCCCAGGACGCGGACGTCCGAACCGTGCACAGCTTCGACGAAGCGCTGGCAGCCCTGCGGGGCGCGCGGTATGATTGGGTCGTGAGCGAGCAGGGCGATTTTCTGGCGCTCGAACGCGCCGCCGTGAATCAACAGGCTGCGATGATCCTGGAGACCATCGGCCAGGGGGTCTGTATCGTTGATCCCGGCGGCCGACTCGTCTGGGCCAATCCGCGAATGCGGAGTTATCCCGACGAACTGGTCACCCAGGTCTGCGAAGCCTGCGGACGAGCCTTTCCCGCCACCATCCCCGACTCCGACAAACCCGCCGCCCAGCATCGTGCACGCCGCCTCAACTTCTCCGCCGGAAATGATCAGCACTTCGAAGCGACCATCACGCCCGTTGTTGGTACTGGCGGCGAAGTGACGCAGATTGCCGCCGTCGTCTGGGATGTCACGCAGAATCGTCGCCTGCAGCAAAAGATCAATGCCATCGAACTGGCCGGACGCGAACTGGTCGGCCTTGACGCCGAAACCACGGCCGGCATGACCATCGAAGGCCGCATCAGCCTGGTCGAGCAGCACCTGCTCAAATACATGCATGACCTGCTGCACTTCGACAACTTCGCGGTGTTGCTGATCGACAAAAAGACAAACAGATTGGAAATCGTCCTGCAGCACGGCATGTGCGAGCGGACCCGCGACCTTGATCTCTTCGCCCTGCCGGACAACAACGGCATCAGCGGATACGTCGCCGCCATGGGCCGCAGCTACATCTGCCCGGATACGTCGAAGGATTCTCGATATCTGACCGGGTTGGAATCAGCCAAGAGCTCGTTGACCGTGCCGCTTCGATTGCATGACAAGGTCATCGGCGTGTTCGACGTCGAGTCCGACCGGCTGGCCGCGTTCAATGAAGACGATCGGCAATATGCCGAGATTTTGGCCGGCTACATCGCCATCGCATTGAACGTCTTGGACCTGATGGTGACCGAACGATACGAATCGACCGGACGCCTGGCCAACGACGTGATCTCCGAGATCGCCCCGCCGTTGAACGACATCGTCTCCGAAGCCTCCAGCATCATGGAGGAGTACATCGGCAACGACGATCTGCGCAGCCGGCTGAATGCGATTATCGATAACGCCTCCGAAATCAAGGTGATCATCAAGGAAGTGGCCACGCCGAAGTGCGGCATCCTGGGCCGCCACGATGATGCGGCGCCCAAAGACCCGCTGCTCGATGGCAAGCGCGTCCTGGTGGCCGATGATGAGGAGATTATTCGCGAGACCATCGGCACGGTGCTGCGCCGCGCCGGCTGCATCGTCGAGACCGCCTGCGACGGGGCTGCGGCGATCAATCGGATTGAATCAGTCGGCTATGACCTTGTGCTGGCCGACATCAAGATGCCCAACAAGAATGGCTACGAAGTCTTCGCCGCCGCGCGGGACAGCGCCTCCAAGCCGCCGGTCATTCTCATGACCGGCTTCGGCTACGATCCGAATCACTCGATCGTTCGCGCCCGCCGCGAAGGCCTCGGCGCCGTGCTGTTCAAGCCATTCAAGGTTGACCAGCTCCTCACCGAAATTCGCAACGCCATCGGCGCGCCGAAGTAAACAAGACATCGATGTCATCCTGCGAATCGATCCGAGCCGGGCTGTACTCAGCTCGGTACATTCTCGGCGTCTTTTTCACTTGAGACTCACGCGCGGTCCCCGGCCTGAGGACAGGCCGGGGACCTCTGATCCGTGCCAGCGTGGCCGATGCAGCGGCAACTCGCCTGATTTCGCGCGTGAAGCTCCCCAATCCCCGCCGATATCTCAATCAGACCCACCCTGGCCTCCCCGCATGGGCCGATTCGCACGTGTTGTGCGCGAGCTAGAGCCAATGCACCTGAATGAGACAATCGGCTGGTTTTCGATCACCGCGGGATTTGCCTCTGGCATGCTGCTGGGACTGCGGTTCCAGCGCAGCGACTGGCTCGGCGGATACGCCTCGCTTCCCCGCCGGCTCGTGCGGCTGGGCCACATCGCCATGGTGGCCCTAGGGGCGATCAACATCCTGTTCGTGCTTTCGCTGCCCCGCGTGCATTTAGACGCTTCGCAAATACTCGCCGCGCAGTGGGGATTCGCGATCGGCTGTATCACCATGCCGATCGCGTGTTTTCTCACTGCGTGGCGACCGGGCCTGCAACCCGTCTTCGTCATTCCGGTGGCCAGTCTGCTCACCGGGGCCATCACCATGTGTCGAGGAGTGCTGTACGGATGAAGATCGGACTGATTGCCATGAGCGGCATTCGCGCGGCCAGCGACGAACTCAATCGCGCCGGACTGACCATGCCCGGCGTCGTCGAGCGAAGCCGAATCGTTGCATCCATGCCGAGCCTCTCGCTGCTCACGCTGGCCGCAATGACTCCCGACGACATAGAAGTTGAGTATCACGAGATTCACGACCTGCGCACGCACGGCCCGCTGCCGGACGGCTTCGATCTCGTGGCGATTGCGTCGTTCACGGCGCAAATATTCGACGCCTACGCGGTGGCCGATGCTTATCGCGCACGCGGGACGGCCGTCGTACTGGGCGGGCTGCACGTGACCGCGCTGCCGGAAGAGGCGCTTCAGCACGCCACGGCCATCGCTGTTGGGGAAGGCGAGTTGACCTGGCCGCGAATCATCGCCGACTTCAAAGCGGGCCGGCTGGCCGGGCGATACGATCCGCCTGCGGGTCAATACTGCCGTCTCGATGAAGCGCCGGTCCCCCGCTTCGATCTGCTCGATGCGCAGAAATACAACCGAATCACATTGCAGACCAGCCGCGGTTGTCCGCACCGCTGCGAGTTCTGCGCCAGCTCGATACTGCTGACGCCGCATTACCGCGTGAAATCGGTCGAGCGCGTCATCGAGGAAATCCGCGCGGTCAAACGAATCTGGCCGCGACCCTTTCTCGAATTCGCCGATGACAACAGCTTCGTCAATCGCGATCACTACAAGAATCTCATGCGGGCCATGCGCGATGAAGACGTCCGCTGGTTCACGGAGGCCGATGTCTCTGTCGCAGAGGATCCCGAGCTATTGCACCTCATGCGCGAAGCCGGATGCCGCCAGGTGTTGATCGGACTGGAAAGCCCCACGCCGCGCGGACTGAACAAGCTGGAACTACTGCGCAACTGGAAGCTCCGCAAGCTACCCGGTTATGCCGCCGCCATCCGCGAGGTTCAATCCCACGGCATCACCGTCAACGGCTGCTTCATCCTCGGGCTGGATGGCGAAGGCCCCGAGGTGTTCGAGGACATTTATCGCTTTGTATTGGATTCGGGACTGTTCGACGTGCAGATCACCGTGATGACCGCGTTCCCCGGCACGCCGCTGTATGCCCGCTTGCTTGCGGCAGATCGCATCATCGACCCGGGCGCCTGGCAGAAGTGCACGCTCTTCGACGTCAACCACGTCCCCACGCACATGACCGCCGCAGATCTGCAACAGGGCATGCTCGATCTCGCCGGCCGTCTTTACGACCCCGACACTGTGTACGAACGCCGCATGCGTTTCATCGCCGACCTGCACGCCGGGCGAATCCCTCGCGGCCACGGCCTGAATGACGAGTGGGAAGCCGGCATGCTCACCCGCCAAGCCGGTTGACCCTCAACTGTGGCACCGGTTTGTAACCGGTGGCTTGTGCAACCGGTTTTCAACCGGTCATGCTTCTCGCGGGCCTTTCGGGCCAGTTGCGTCGAAGAAACGAAGACAGGTAGGAAACCTGTCATACATCACACCGGTTGAAAACCGGTGCCACACATATTGTCGGCGTCATCGACTCGCTTTTTCAACCCAACGCGTCATTCGTTCGCGCACCGTACTCAGCGGTAGCGAACCTTCGCCAAGCAATTCATCGTGAAACGCGCGAATGTCGAATTTCGCGCCCAGCTTCTTTTCGCACTCCGCTCGCAGCTTGAGAATCTCCAGCTTGCCGATCGTGTAGGCCAGCGCCTGGCCCGGCCACGCGATGTAGCGATCGATTTCGGAAATGATGTTCTGCTCCGACAATCCGGTGTTGTTCTTCATGAAATCGATAGCCTGCTGGCGCGTCCAGCCCATGTCGTGCATGCCGGTGTCGACCACCAGGCGCGACGCCCGCCAGGCGTCGAATGACAACGCTCCGAAGCGCGAGTACGGATCTTTGTATCCGCCGAGGTCGAAGCCGAGCGATTCGCTGTAGAGTCCCCAGCCCTCGATGAACGCCGTGACCGCGGTGAATCGCCGAAACGTCGGCCACTCATCATGCTCCCGGGCCAGCGCGATTTGGAGATGATGTCCCGGCTGTGCCTCGTGGTAGGCAAGTGCTTCCATGGTGTAGATCGGACGCGTCTCGGGCTTGTACACATTCACATAAAAATACGCAGGTCGCGAATTGTCCTCGGGAGCTTCGTAGTAGTACGCATCGGGCGCAGCCGCGGCGCGGAATGACTCGATTTCCTTCAATTCGCAGGGCGTCTTCGGCAGGCGTCCGAACAGTTTGGGCAATTGGGCATCGCTCTTGCGAAGTATTTCGCGGTGCCGGCGCATCATGTCCGCCGCGCTGGTGTTGTGCTGCCTGGGATCGGCCCGCATCTTGTCGATGAAGGCCTTGGCATCGCCCTCGAAACCCACTTCTCGCGCGATTTTCACCATCTCCGCGTGGATGCGCTTCAACTCGTCCAGTCCGATCTGGTGAATCTGCTCGGGCGTCAGGTCGGTCGTGGTGTGGTATTTCGCGAGCCGCTTGTACCACGTCTTTCCATTTGGCAGATGGCAATAGCCGACGGTATCGCGACACTTGGGCAGATACGTCTCGCGCAGATACGTCCGCAGCTTCTTGAGACCCGTCACCGCCTCGGCTGTTCCGATGGCGACGAGCGCCTTGGGATCCTGCGCCGTCGTGTAGGGATGGGTCTTGAATTCCTCCGGCAGCGTCTTGGCCGGCTCATACAGTTCGCAATCTTCAATCTTGTCTGTAATCATGGCGTCGATCTGCGGCAACGCCTGCTCAATCGTGATCTTCGGCCGCACGACGCCCTTCTTAATGCCTTCGTCCATCCATGCGATCAGATCGTCCACCTGCTTGGGGAACGCCCGCAGCCGCTTGCCGTAGTTCTCGTAGTCCTTCAGCGTCTTAAAGGGATGCGTGACACGGATCATGCCCAGGGCGATCTGCGGGCTGTTCTGCTGCTTGATGGGCATCAGATGCTCGGGCCAGGCGGCGGATTCCAGTTCCTCGTCGAGGACCCGCTGAAACACCTCGACATTGAGCTGGTCGGCAGGGGACAGCGATTTGCGATCGATTCCGGAGAGTCCTTCCTTGTATTGGCGTACCGACGCGAGATTGCGATCGCGCGCCGCCGCACTGTAGTCCGACACCTTGTCGTCATATCGGTGGTCGCCCAGATACGTCGCCCATTCCGGTGCCCGCGACAGTCGGAACTGCCAGTAATCCTCGAAAATCTTGGTTACACCTTTGGTCGCGGCATTGTCGCCCCCATGCACGCGCGAACCGCTGAAGAGAATAAGCACTGAGATGACGACCCATCGTTGTAATTCGCTCATTCAATCACTCCGTTTACCAGAATCCTCAGCATGATACATCCCCTCCCACGCGTCGAAAAACCCGGGAAACGTTTTGGACACGCACGCAGGGTTGACGATCGTTACGCCCGGAATGCGCAGACCCGCGATCGCGAAACTCATGGCGATGCGGTGATCGTTGTGGGAATCGATGTCGGCTGCGTGCATCGGCGCGACAGGCGTGATCGTGAGTCCATCGTCATGCAATTCCACGCCGGCACCGAGGCGCTTCAGACCTTCAGACAACGCAGTGAGTCGATCGGACTCCTTAATTCGCAGATTGGCCACGCCGCGAATTCGCGTGGGACCCGATGCAAACGCCGCGATCACCGCCAGCGTGGGCGCGACGTCCGGCATGTCGCACAAATCGACGTCAATGCCACGAAGCGAGCCGGGCGCTGGACCCGTAACGAGCGTGGCCTTGCCGGGGCATTCGACCCGGCAGCCCATTCGCTGCAGCACCGCGGGAAAGCGCGCATCGCCCTGCAGGCTGTCGGGTTGAAGTCCTTCGACGTTCACGCGCCCGCCCGTTACCGCAGCGGCGGCCCAGAAATAGGCGGCCGTCGATGCATCCGGTTCGATCTTGAGATCGCAACCCTGGTACTGCTGCGGCGCGGGCACGATGTAACGATTCTCGTCTTGAATCGCGGACACGCCGAACTCGGCCATCACGTCCAGGGTCATGGCGATGTAGGGCCGGCTCACCACGTGACCCGTCACCTCGATGAGCACGTCGTCTACCGCAAGCGGCGCTGCTAGAAGCAGCGCCGAGACAAACTGGCTCGAATCAGCCGCATCGATCGCCACCTCGCCGCCCTTCAACTGCCGCGCATGCACGCGAAGAGGCAGGTTGTCGCGATTCACGGGATGAGCTTCATCCAGCGGCTCAATGTTCGCGCCGAGCCTTCGCAGCGCATCCACCAGCGGGTCCATGGGCCGCTGCCGCATGCGCGGAGAGCCATCGATGCGAAAGGTACCTACGCCGGCCGATACCGCGGCGGTGATGAACCGCGCGACCGTACCGGCGTCTCCACAATGCAGCTCGACTTCACTCTCCGGCCAGAGACCACCCACGCCGTAAACCGTCGCCCGATTCCGCGATTCCTCCAGATCGATTCGCACGCCCAGCGCCCGCAGAACAGCCACCATGCGCTCGGTGTCGTCCGCAATCAGGACGCCCGAGAGCCGCGAGCGACCGTCGGCCATGGCCGCGGCCAGCAAGGCCCGGTTGGTCAGGCTTTTGCTGCCGGGCAGCGTAATCCGCGCGTCAATCGGGCCGTCTGCTGCTTTTAGGACCTTGCGAGCCATGGCGGGATGGTACCTGCATCCCGGGACAATGTCCGATGCGGTCCCTTGATTTCGTAACGCGACGATTTATAGGATGATGGCGGCGGCAACCCACGCCGAACCCACGCCGTGCCGACTTGCCAAAGGCCGCATGCATTCAACCCCCGCCCCGCACGATGAATGAACAGATGAATTCTCCCGACCCATCGCCCAACCCGTCGCAGCGCCGCGCCACGCGGACCGCCCGAACGCTGGCCATCCTGGCGGGGTTCATATTCTTTCTGAGTGTCATCTCCGCCGTGGTTCCCAAGATCGTGGAGTCCGTTGATCAACCTCATTTGCCGGCGATTGAAGCGATTGCGGACATCGTCAGCCAGATCGCCATTGGAATTGCATTTGCGGGGATGCTGTTGGGGCTGGCGTCGGCGCTGCGGCTGCTGCGGCAGATCAAGAATGCCATCACGCGGCTTGAGCGATTTGAGTACGAACGCAATCCGGCGCATGCCAGCGGATCCGATTCAGCCGCCAGTCCGCGGGATTCGGAATCCAGCACGCAGAAGACCACGCTGCAGATTCATGAAATGCTGCTGATCCTGCGGGACATCCGCGACAACTCGCTGCTCTCCGAGGAGGAGCGCCGCGAGAAGAAGGGCCGCGTGGCGTCCGAAGATGTACGGCATGCGCAGCAGTTGATTCGCGGCCTGGTGGACGAAGGCTCGTTCGCCCAGGCGCGGCAGATGGCCGAGGAGATGGCCGGCAAGTATCCCGAGAACCCGACAGCGGCGCAGCTCCTGTCTGATGTGGAGAGCCACCGCGTCAAGCGCGAGCGGGCCGACATTCGCGAGACCGCCAAGCAGGTGGGCGATCTGATCAGCATCTCCGCGTGGGACCGGGCGCGGACGGTCGCACAGCAGTTGCTCGAACGGCATCCGGATTCAGTTGAGGCCCGGCAGATCGGCGAACGCATCGACCGCGACCACGAGCTGTTTCAGGCCGAGCAGCGCCGACGGATGTATGCCGAGATTCAGCGATACGTATCGCGACGGAGGTGGCGTGAAGCGCTTGCCGCCGCTCGCACCTTCATGGAGCGATTTCCCAATTCCGATGAGTCAGCAAGCCTGCAGGCTCAAACGGATACGCTTGTCGATAATGCGGAGATCGAAACGCGGCAGGAACTAGAGGCCGAGATCACCGACTTGGCCCGGCACGGGCGCTACATCGAGGCCGCCGATTTCGCCCGCCGGTTGATCGATCGGTATCCGGATTCGCCACAGGCGGAAGTGCTGCGGCAGCAATTGCCCCGCCTCGAAGAGCTGGCCAACGATCCCAAGGCACCGCCCGCCCGCGTGCGGCTGGATGACTGATCCATCCAACGCTGACGTGTGCGATCAGAGCGGCCGTTTCAACACGCCGGTGGTAGCTGTCGCAATTCGTATGAATCACTCGCCCTCGACACCCTCACCCTGACCCTCTCCCTCGAGGGAGAGGAAACCAATCGAACCGGGTTGACGACAGTCCAACTCCATTCGTTCGCCGATACACTGCGTACCGCGATGGAGAATGTCGCCCAATGATCCCTTACACGCGCATCGCCTGCCTCTCCACCAGCCGCGCCGACGCCGGCATCTACCGCCCGCTTCTATCGGCGCTTGCGGCGGATACGCGATTCGATCCGACGCTCATCTCCAGCCATGCCTGCACGCACGCTGACTTGCCTCCCATACCCGTCGTCTACACTCCGATCAGTCAACTCGGCGACTTTCCGGTCGCCGTTGCAAACGCGACTGGGTCTGCGGTCGGCAAGTTCGTAGAAGCCTTGATGCAGATCAAACCCGATCTCGTCTTCGTGCTCGGCGATCGCACCGAAATGCTCGCCGCGGCACTCGGTGCGACGATATGTACGCTCCCCATCGCCCACTTGCACGGCGGCGACACGACCCGCGGGGCCTATGACGATGCCTGTCGCCATGCCATCTCGAAACTCGCTCACGTGCATTTTCCCGCATTGGTCGGCCACGGCGACCTAATCCGCGCCCTGGGCGAGTCGCGCGATCGCATTCACGTCGTCGGCGCTCTGGCAATCGACGAGCTTGCCCGCTCTCGGGCGGAGACCATCGAAGCCTGTTCGGCCGCAGCGGGCATTGACTTGCGACGGCCAACGCTGCTCGTGGTTTTTCATCCGGAAACGATCAGTGACATGCCGGTCGGGTCCCAAATCCAGGCATTGGTGCAAGCACTGACTGAGTCCGGAATGCAGGTCTTGTGGCTCGATCCCAACGCCGACGTGGGTCATGGCGAAATCAATGGCGTGATGAACGACCTTACCGAATCGCGCAACGGAGTTGTTCGATTGAAATCGATATCGCAGGATCGATTCTGGAACTGCCTCGTTCATTGTCGGGCGTTGGTCGGAAACTCCAGCGCGGGGATTATCGAGGCCGCGTCGCTCAAGAAAGCGGTAGTGAACATCGGCCGCAGGCAGGAGGGCCGCATCCGCGCGAGAAATGTCATTGATGTTGGATTCAACGCGAACGAAATCGCCCAAGCTATACAACGTGCATCGTCCGACGAGTTCCATGCCTCACTCGACGGGTTGGTCAACCCCTACGGCGATGGCCGCGCGGCCGAGCGCATCCTCTCCGTGCTGGCCAAGCTGCCGGACCGCATGGCTCTTTTACGGAAACCCCTTCCGATTCCGATTACTGCATGATTGCATTAACAAACGCCGCGACGTCCGCCGACGTGACCGACCAGCTTCCGTTCATGTCGCCGTTGAGAATATTGCAAGTCGGATAGGCCGCTCGGTATGCGGACGGGCTCGTCATCGCCCGCACAAACGCGTCCACATCGCGGCCATTTTTCAAGCCGTCGCAATTCATGTCCCCCGGTACACGCGGCGGCAGCTTGCGAACCTGCACGCCATTGCAGGCCGCCCCGAGCGACGCCTCACCGCCAGGAACGATGCCGGAGTGCAGCCGCAATCGCCCATTTGCACCCACGTTGGCATAGTGGACGGAATAGGTCACACCTTCCTCGTGGAACCCGGCCCAGGCGCCTCCGACGTATTCATGTGGATTGCCCGGCTCTTCGTCACAGTTGGTGTAGGCATACACGTCGGCGTTTTGCGGCATCCAGCCGTAGATGATGGCCTCGTATTCGCCGGGCGTGAGGAAGTCGAGGAAGACGCACGTCTCCAAGGTCGGTGTGTAGGTGATGAGGTAGTGATTGAGCAGCACGCCATCGTCGCCTTCGATGCCCCCGTCGGTCGCATCCATCAGCGACGTACCGCCATATTGATAGAGCCGCACGCCGGTCACGACGTTGTTGAGGTCGCGCAGGTTAAACGTGAAGCTGGAATGGGCGGCGGGCAGGGCATTCCAATAGCCGGGAATTCCCGCACCCGCATAGGAGGAGCCTGGTTGCGCCGTGGTCGGACCGATCGCGATATTGAATGATTGACCGGCTGAATACGTGGCGACGGAAAGGATAATGACGGCGGTCAACCGCCCGATGCTCCCGCAGTGCATGTGGATTCTCCCTCGATGGCAATTGTCCCGCTCGGCTCATGTTGAAATAGCTGCCGGCGCCGACTCGTGTGACAGGCAACCGAAATTTTTCTTGTTCCCGCCTGGCCGGATGGTCATAATGGATGGCAGAGCGTCCCAATCGACGGGTCATCCGACCACCCGCCGAGTCCCTGCGAATTCCCATGTTCCCCACCACCGACACCGCTACGCGAAGTTCTCTGCTTATGCGCCTGCGCGACAAGCGCGACCATCGGGCCTGGCAGGAGTTTGATCGCCGTTATGGCGAATTGTTGCTGCGTTTCTGCGTGGCCTGCGGGCTGCAGCTTTCAGATGCCGAGGATGCCCGGCAAATGGTGTTGCTGAGCCTGACCCAGGGGCTGGACGAATTCCAGTATGACCGCGACAAGGGTCGCTTTCGAAGTTACCTGGCCGCCGCCGCACGACATGCCGTGGAACGGATCGTTACCCGGCAGGCCCGGCTCCGCGCCGCCGCAAACCGCCCCGCCCCGCCGGAGGCCACGGTCGATCATGCCGAGTTGTGGGAACAGGAATGGATGAATGCCCACTACCGCGCTGCTGTCGCGGAGTTGCGCTCGACCCATGACCCGCGCGGTCTTGCGGTGTTTGACGGGCTCTTGCAGGGGCAGTCGCCAGCCCAACTTGCCGCGGCGTTTGACTTGACCGAAGTCGCCGTACGCAAGATCAAGCAGCGCGTCCGCGAACGTCTGACCGAAATCGTAGATCGGCGGATTCGCGCCGAGGATCAGATCTGGGGTTGATGGCTTGACGCCTCCGCAGATGTCAACTCGATCCGACGCCACGCTATCGGCCGATGCGTGGATCGACTCCGTGCGCGGCGCACTTTCGCCCATTGCGCTGACCCGGCTTGGTCGTTTTGAATTGCTCAATGAACTTGGTCGTGGAGGCCAGGGCGTCATCTATCTGGCCCGCGAATCGCGCGACGGCCGCATGCTCGCACTCAAACGGTTGCATGGACGAGCCGCATCGAGCACGCTTTGCCAGTCGCGTTTGCTTCGTGAAGCCGCCTGTCTGCAACGGTTGTCTCATCCATTCATCGTTGCATGTCGCGGCGTGGAATGGATTGACGACGAGCCCGTGCTGCTGATGGACGGCGTCGATGGATTGTCCGCGGCGGAGTGGGCTCGAATTCAATTGCAGAGCGCTCCGCACGCGGCGCGAGTGCTTGTGGTTGCGCTGGTCGCGCAGGTGTGCGATGCGGTTGCTCATGCGCATGAACGCGGCGTGTTGCACCTGGACCTCAAGCCATCCAATGTTCGCGTCGTCCGCGATGGCGTTGGCGCGTTCACGCCGCGTCTGCTCGACTTCGGCCTCGCCATGAGCACGTCAGCCGGCGATGCGTCCGACGATCTCCTGGCCTGGTCAGGCGGTACGACCGGATACTTGGCTCCCGAATTGAAGGCCGATCCGGAGCGGCGGCCCGATGTGCGCTGCGATGTATTCGGGCTTGGTGTGCTGCTGGAGGAATTGCTTACGGCAGCGGGCGAGACCGGACATACAAGTCAATTGTCTTCCCTCGTTCGCAGAGCCACGCTTGCAGACCCGGATTACCGGTACCAGTCCGCCGCGGCAATGGCTGCCGATCTGCGGAG
>CAYXEY010000089.1:0-12376 GCA_964464105.1 uncultured Planctomycetaceae bacterium | reverse complement strand
GAGATCCAGGTCTGCGCCTGGGTGTAGCTCTCTCCGCTCGACCGCGCGCTCCAAACCGCAGCGCCCATCGCCGAAGTCCTGGGCCTGCCGGTTCGCGTGCGGGCGGAACTGTTCGAATACCACGGACTCGTTCCGGGGACTCCGGCTGAGTTGGTGCTCAATCGACCCAGCGAGTTCGCCCAGAGACCCGATGGCATTCGTCTCGATGGGGACATCCCCGCAATTGAGGACTGGCCGCTGATCCACGAGTCCCGGGAAGACATGATCGTTCGGACTCGCTCGATGGCCCGGTACCTTATGGACCGCTGGCCGGCGGCTGACGACGTGGTCCTGGTCATCAGTCACGGCAGTCCGATCGCGCGATTGATCGATGCCTGGCTGACCGACCAGACCGGCCCGTCATTTCGATTCGTGATTGAAAACGCAACGGTAAATACCGTGCGCTATGAGAATACCGTGCGCAGTTTGATGCGGCTGAACGACGCATCGCATTTGGTCGGCTTGGAACACCGTCCACCGGCGAAGCCGCCCGAAGCATGGTGACGATTAAAGGGAGCGAATCGCGGCGCAGGAGTATGCCTGAATATCACTGCCGTTAGTGACGCCATTGTCGTCGACGTCGCCGGCGCACGGTGAACACGGTGTGCCGACACCCAACATTGCATTGACGAACGAGCTCACATCGGCGGCGGTGAAACTGCCGTCACAATTGGAGTCAGCGGAATTGCAGGGTGGCGTAATACTCGTGCGAAGGCGAAAGGCAAAATCCCCCAATGGACTGGCGACGGGGCCCTGCCAGATGCCGTCGTTCGGGGCGCTGTCGGCTGAATACAGATTATTTCCAGCGTTTGATTCGCTCCACAACATCGAATCCAGATTGAACGACTGCAGCAATGCACCAATGTGGATCCAATGCTTGACGCCCGACGGAATGGCAAGCGGCACAGCGAGCTGGGCCGACATGTGAAACTCGTAGCCCCCCAGCACGAAATCGTCGCATGTGGCAACACGCGTGACCGCTGCAATCGGGACCGCCTGGGTGGAAATGGGAGGCTCGACCGGGATGCCGTTCGGCCCATTTGCGTAAATACTGATTGTGAATCCAACGATGTTGGACAGCCCGGGCGAGGAGAAATTCTCACTTCCGCCCCACCACTCCACACCCGTGACCAGCGCCGGCGACGTCAGTATGAAATCGTCCGCAATGCGCTGAAAAAAGTTCGGATTCGCAATGGCGCCGTCCGATCGAACACCCTGACCCGCACCGGCAGGAAGCTGCTGGTACGCGTATTGCCCATTACATAGCGCGGGCCCTGCCGCAATGACCGCCAGGCAAGCCCAACCGCACCGGTAGCGCAGCGTCTCCATCCGCCTCCTCCTGCGAGTTAGAAAAGGGTGCTACCCGCCGCCCCAGGCTACGAACAGGAATTGACCCCGCACGAGCCGGTCCGCCGACGATGGGCAACCCGGGTCATGTTAACGATTTTCGGTCCTGAGGTCAATTCTAACTTACGGTGAAAGCGTAAGATAAACCGGAAAAACGAATCCTCGCGGCATCGCGGATGCCCCTCAAAAAGAAACACCCGCCCCTCGCGTGTGCCGGGGCGGGTGTTCAGACTTCTCCTACTTGGCAAACCTGACGAGTCAAAATCCGACTTCGGGGTCGCAATCGCGTCAGCGTTGACCGCCGAAGCGATTCTTGTTTTTGCTCTCAGTGAAACCGCCCTCACCCTTCTGGATACGCTCGTAGAATCGATCGACCAGCTTCTTGGATCGCGACTCCTGCTCCTCAAAGGCCTTGGCTTCAGCCGTATGCCGCCGCTTCAGTTCGTCAGGGCTGATGCCCAGCTTGCCAACCCGGGCCGACTCGCGCTTCTGGCGATCCAACAGGGCCTGCTTTTCCGCCGCCAGCCGGCGAGCCACGGCCTCGCGCTCCTCATCCTGCCGCTTCTTCATCTCGGGCGTGATGGTCACCTTGTTCTTCTGAAAGATGACATCCGGAGTGCGCTTCGCATTTCCCTCGAGCTTCTGGCGGAAGAACCGCACAGTGCCCTGGTTGCGATCGGAATGGGCATTGCCCGGGCGGTCATAGTCGCCAATTCGAAACTGCCTGACCGGTCGCCGGATGCGCCGCTCCAGATCCTCGCGGCGGTAGCTATTGTTGACAACTGTATTGTTAACGATGTTGTAGTTGGTGATATTCTGGGTGTTTTGAATGATCGACACGTTCCGTGAGGGCCGTGCGATGTGGTAGCCGATGTTCTCGTCGGCGAGGTATCGCTCTTCGATGAATGACCAGGCGTGATTCCTGATCTGATTCAATTCGAATCCGAAATTGCCGATCGAAATATTGATAGAGTTGGATCGGGAATCGACCGGCAACGGCGCCCAGCCGATGAATCCGTTACCGCGGCGCCAACCCACCCAGGCCGGTCCCCACTGCGTGCCCGGCACCCAGTACCAGCCGTAATAGGGGCTGTAATTCCAGCGGCCGTAGTGATAAACGGCCCAACCGAACGGCTCATCCGACACCCACGTCCAGCCCACTTCGGTCCAAATCCAATATCCATTGCTGTAGGGTCGCCAGTCATAACCGATGTCATAGGGCATCCAGACCCAACCGTGAGGCGGGATCATGACCCATTCGCCATAAGGCGCGAGGGATTCATAAAAGACACTCACGTCAACATAGCGGCCACTGGGCCCGGGGCGGTGGCGGTCGAATCCGCCCGGACGCGGCGGCTGGGCCGCGGCCGGCGCGTCGGCCAGGCAAATGGCGCCGAGCACGAGCGCTATCGAAGTCATGAAACGGGTGCGGGACATGGGATCTCCTTTTTCTGGTTCCTTCCAACAAATTGAAATAACCGTCCTACGCGGCGGGTCATTGTAGGTTGTGACACCCCACTCGCAATGCCGATAGACCCAGCATGGCGACTGATTCCTAGCATCATGTGAATAAGGATGTTAGGATCAAAGTGCGAGAAGACACACCCGCTTGCGGCAGCAGCGGTTTGCCGCTCGCATCAAATTGGGTTAATGGGGATATCTGCGAACCACTGTTTGTCCTGGTTCGTTTGACTGAAGGGTACCTGGTTTCTCAGCGATCAATATTTAATATGAATCGACGGCTCATCGAACATGGTTTCTCGCAGCGGCTCGGGCTGATCCTCGCCTGCGCCGCTTTGCTGGTTCCGCCGTCTCTGGGCTTTTACCTTCCTGTCACGGGTTCAGTGACACAGCCCCTGGATGAAGAGGAATCACGCGGTCCCGTTGAAACCGCGAAAATCGAAGTCGGTGCCGTTCATTGTCAACAGGACCGTCGCGAACGACCAGAACCCACGCCCGCCGTCGTATGCCATCTCGGCGTCCACTGCCAGCACTCACTCACGCACGTCAGAACGAAATTCGAAATTCCGCAGGCCATCGACTTTCACAATGGGCTCGGCTGCCCATTGATCGTGTGAATCCCTTTTCCCCCATTTATCTGTCTGACCGCCGTTCCGCGCCCGGCCAGGTCGCCCTGATTCGCGTTCCCTGCGTTCGCGTAAACTAGGGATTGACCTCTGCGGCAACAGGCCCGGGTCGGCGATCAGTTCCATTGTCTGCGCGGCCTTCCACCGTGGACGCGCGGTGGGATTTTGCCCAAAGCGGGATGTTATTACTATGCAAAAACTGATCCAAGGAATTCACCAGTTCAATCACGAAGTCTTCCGAAGAAATCGCGAATTCTTCGAACGGCTTGCAAAGGAGCAGCGACCCCAGGTTCTCTTTATCACCTGCTCGGACTCACGCATCAATCCGAACCTTATCACCCAGACCGAGCCGGGGGAGTTGTTCATCCACCGCAATGTCGGAAACATCGTCCCTCCATTTGGCGCGGCCGCGGCCAGCGAGGCGGCAACCATTGAATACGCCGTCACAGTTCTGAAAGTCGCCGACATCATCATTTGCGGACATTCGTCCTGCGGAGCGATGCACGGACTTATGAACCCGGATGTGCTGGACAGCGCGCCCGCCGTGCGCGAATGGACCAAGCACGCCGAAGCCACGAGGCGCATCATCTGCGAAAACTACAAGCATCTTGAAGGCACCGCGCGCGTGACCGCGGCCACCGAGGAAAACGTGCTTGTTCAACTCGAGCACCTGCGGACACACCCGAGCGTTGCCGCCGCGATCAATCGTGGCACGATTCACCTGCATGGCTGGGTGTACAAGCTTGAATCCGGACAGGTCTTTCAATACGAGACACAATCGGGCCAATTCGAGCCGATCCTGGCGCGGCCTGAACTTGAAGTAAAGACGTCCGATCAATTGCCTCTTGAGCGACCCGTGCGCGCGTCGGGAGGTCGCCTGTCATGACTAAAAAAGCAGCACTGGTCGACATTCCTGCCCATGGCAGGTTCGACCCCAGACACGATCTGCCCGCGTCGATTGTGGTATTCCTCGTTGCGATGCCCCTGTCGATGGGTATCGCCATTGCCTCCGGCGCCCCACCGGCGCTGGGCCTGATCAGCGGTGTCATTGGCGGCATCCTCGTCGGCGCGCTCGCCGGATCACCCCTGCAGGTAAGCGGTCCGGCCGCGGGATTGAGCGTCATTGTCTTCGAACTGGTGCAAAAGTTCGGATTGGCCTCGCTCGGGATCGTGGTGCTGCTGGCCGGCCTGATTCAATTCGCCGCCGGTCTGCTCAAGATCGGACAGTATTTCCGCGCCGTTTCTCCCGCGGTCATCGAAGGCATGCTGGCCGGCATCGGTGTCCTGATTTTTGCCGGTCAGTTTCACGTCATGGTTGACGACAAGCCCAGCGCCAGCGGCGTCACAAACATCCTGTCCATACCATCGGCCGTGATGAAGGGCATTTTTCCGATGGATGACTCGAGTCATCACCTTGCGGCGATGATCGGGCTGTCCACGCTGACCGTGCTGATTCTCTGGAAGCCTCTGGCGCCTCGGTGGTTGAAGACGATTCCCGCTCCATTGGCCGGCGTCATCGTGGGAACGGTGGTGGCGTCCATCATGGGTTGGACCATTCAACGCGTGGACGTTCCCTCGGCCATCCAGGATTCATTTCATTTTGTCTCGATGCCTGAATTTGAGGCCGGCAAGATCAAAGCCCTCTTGATCTCCGCCGCCACGCTGGCGCTCGTGGCCAGCGCTGAGACGCTCCTGTGTGCGTCGGCCGTGGACAAGATGCACACCGGCCCCCGGACCAACTACGACCGCGAAATGATCGCACAGGGCACGGGCAACATCCTGGCCGGCGCCCTCGGCGCTTTGCCCATCACCGGCGTCATCGTCCGCAGCTCGGCGAACATCACTGCCGGCGGACGCTCGCGCTGGTCGGGTGTTTTTCACGGCGTGTGGATGCTCCTGCTCGTCGTAATGTTTCCCCAACTGCTGCGGATGATCCCCACCGCCAGCCTCGCCGCCATCCTCGTTTACACCGGCGCGAAGCTGATGAATCCCGGTGCCATCGCCGCATTGGCACGCTATGGGCGGGCCGAAGTCGTCATCCACCTGGCGACAATGTTGACAATTGTGTTCACCGATCTGCTCACCGGCGTTCTGACGGGCATCGCCCTGTCGACGCTTCGTTTGCTGTACGTATTCACGCATCTGCGCATCGACATGAATGTCGATCGCGACAACAACCGGACCGACCTGCATCTTGAAGGCGCGGCGACCTTTCTGCGCAAGCCTCAACTTGCGGCCGTTCTCGAATCCGTTGCTCCCAATACAGCGCTTCATGTACACCTCAAGCAGCTCACATTCATCGATCATGCCTGCCTTGAGTTGTTCATGGACTGGGACCGGATCAACGAGCCGGCCGGTGGACAGCTCATCATGGACTGGGATCGCCTCATGGCCGCATTCCGAAGCGACGCCCCTGCAGTCGAGCCTTCCAAGCGCGCGCCGGATGCCTATTTGAATAGCACCGACAGTCCACCCCATGCTGTCATTCCGAGAGGCGGGCCGCCGATTGGAGAGGCTCGCAGAACGTCGGTGCTGACGGGCGTGTCGGACGCAGCCCGCTAGCGAGAGGATGTGGTGGTCCGGGTCGCGGAAATCGTCGGCACAAAGATCGTGGGTTACCTCCGTGGCGACCACGCGCGGGGCGCGCCGACGCGGCCCCGCGCGACTGTGGCAGGGCGCTTGCTTCACGCAATCAAGCGACGTGAGCCCGCTATTCTCGAAATCACGAGCCAATCCTTTTTAGCTTCAAGTCGCTTTAGTTGGCGTCTCCCTTCCGGCGGGCACCCTCTGCCGCCCGACCGGCTGTGTCCGAGAAAACGGGCCGCTCCCCGTGCGCAATGGACATCGCTAACCAAGTTTTACATCCTGGGTCAATCCAATTGCGTAGTATCAACAGAGGAGTTGCGCCATGCGTGCTCGTGTATTGGTCCTGACGGGATTGTCTTTGGTTGGCTTGGGAATTGGAACTGGATGCCACGACGACGATTGCGAAGTTCGCAATACACGCGTGTATCAAAGTTCTGGTCCGGTCTATCGCGAGAACTACTACTACCAGGACAACTGCGATCGGCCCCGTGTTCACGTCCACAACCGGTTCGTGGACGTCCGCGTCGGTCAGCGCCGGGGCGGGTGGCAACGGCCGGTTCGCGTCCGAGTGAACCGCGATTGGGATTGACAACAAACCCGCGATCGGCGGCATTACCGTGCGAATGATCTAATCGTATTTCGACAACACCGGATGCTTCGGGTTGCACGAGCATCGAATCAATCGCTTGATGCCGCCCTTGTACAAGTAGATGACGGGCGCGATAAAGCAGACGAACAGAAATACGGGACCCCGGCGTCCTCCACGCCCCAGCCGCGGCAGGCCGTATTTATTAACTAAAATTGCAACGATTATCGCGGCGATAACGAGAGCCGCAGCCAGAAGCCACCAGGTCTTTGATTGCATTCAGCCTCTTCCACCGCAGTGGTCACACGGGTGGGACTGACCGAAATCGTCGACCTTCACTTGACAACTCGCTCTGGCTATTCGGCAATCGCGAAGTCCTTCAAGTCCAGCTTGCGAAACAAGACTTCCGGAACCGGGCCCAGCGCGTGACCCGCCGGCAGCATCTCCATCGAACGCGGCCACGTCCATTCCGTCGCATCAACATTCAACGACGCGCGTATCTTTTCCGCCGCGAAAGGCATGAATGGCTCCAGCAGAACGCCGAGCGTTCGCACCGCCTGAATGCAGGTGTGAATCGTCGTGCCGGTGCGCACGGCGTCGGACTTGCGGCTGGTCCACGGGGCCCGCGTGTCGATGTAGCGATTGCAGGCGCGGAATGCCTCCATCACGCGACCCAGCGCGGCCTTGAACCGCGTCGCTTCAATATCGCCGCCGACTTCATCGGGCAGCTTGCGGATCATCGCCAGCAGCTCGTGCTCGATCACCTCGGGATTGGCGAACTCCGGCACCTTGCGGCCGAAGTCGTCGGTCACGATCTTCTGCCAGCGGTTGACGAAGTTGCCCAGCGCCGCGATCAGCTCGCTGTTATTGCGCTCGACGAATTCTTCAAAACTCCACGCCGTGCGCTGGCTCTCCGGGGCGTTGATGGTGAGGTAATAGCGCAGCGGATCGGGGTCGCACATTTTCAGAAAATCGCCGATCCACACCGCCGTGCCGCGGCTCTTGCTGATTTTCTCCTCTTCTTTGCCGGGGAACTTGATATTCAGAAAGGCGTTGGCCACGACATTGGAGGGAAGCTGATACACGCCCGACTCCCTTGCGGCGTGGTATTTCTCACCCGACGTTTGCACCTGCTGGTCGCTAAACCGCGTGCCCAGGAGCATCGACGGCCAGATCAGCGTATGGAATACCATGTTGTCTTCGCCGATGAAGTGATAGATTCTGCAATCCGGATTCTGCCACCACTCCTGGTATTTCTTCCAATCGCCCTGGTGCTTCTCGCACCATGCGGCCGTGAAACTCACGTAGCCGATGGGTGCGTCAAACCAGACATAGAGCACCTTGCCCGTGGCGTCGGGGTCTTCCAGCGGAACCGGAATCCCCCACTTCAAATCGCGCGTCATCGCCCGCTCGGGCAGGCCATCCTTGATCTTGGATCGCGCAAAGTTGGCGACGATGGGTCGCCACTCCTTTGAAACCTGGTCCAGCCAGTCGGCCAGCAGGCCCTCAAACTTGCCCAGCGAGAGGTACCAATGCGCGGTCTGCCGCTTTTCGGGCGTCGTTTCGCTCACCACGCTCTTCGGGTTGACGAGCAGTAGCGGATCATTGCTGTTGCCGCAGGATTCGCACTGATCACCGAAGGCCTTCTCGTATCCGCACGGCGCGCCGTCGGGCTTCTTGTGATAGCAGGTGCCATACACGTATCGATCGGGCAGGAATCGCTGTGCCTTCACGTCGTACCACTGGTCCGTCGTCTTCTTGACAAAATGACCGTTGTCATAAATCCTGCGGAAGAACTCCTGGCTCAGTCGGGTGTGCATATCGACGTAGTCCGGCTGATGCGTTCCTCCGTAAACGTCGAAGTTGATGCCCAGGCCCGCAAAATCCGGCGCCTGCAGCGCGTGATAGCGCCCGGACAGCTCTGCAGGCGTGGTGCCCTCCTTTTGTGCCGCGATCTCGATGGCCACGCCATTATCATCGCTGCCGCAGATGAACAGCACGTCGTCGCCGCGCGAGCGCAGGTAGCGCACAAAGATGTCCGCCGGCACGTATGCACCGGCCATGTGACCGACGTGCAGGCGGTTGTTTGAATAGGGCAATGCGCCGGTGACGAGAAACTTGCGTTTGGCCATGCTGATTGAAATCGTGATTGGAGAACTGTGGCACCGATTTTCAACCGGTGTTCTGTACTACAGGTTTTCAACCTGTGGTTGTCTTGTCAACCGGTTTCAAACCGGTCGCACAGGTCACCGGTTACAAACCGGCGCCACAGAGAGAGGGATTCTATCTATTGCACGCGAAGGGGCCAAATCAAGCAGGTCGCTCGAGGATCCAACGGGTCAAGTCGTTAAAGAAAAACGCCGGATCCGGCTCGAACTCAACCGTGTGCGCCGCATCTGGGTATTCGGTGAGCGACTTGTCCTCCAGCGGCAGCCCGCGAAACCAAGCGCGGCAACGGTCGTTGTCGATAATGCGATCATGCCCGGCGAGAAATAGATGCAGTCCGCCCCTCCATTGCGTATGGGTGAACCCGCGTACGAATCTGTCGAGCCGCCGCGTCGCCAGCAGGAAACTCGCGCTGACCTGCTGCAGCTTCAGCGTGTCCTTCGCCACGAATTCACGCCGCTCGGGGTTGTCCGTGAACATGACCGGTAGATTCAGCGGAATGTCGTAGAGCTTTTCACGCTCGTGAATGAGCGAAAGAGCCACGCGAAACTTGTCGACCGTTGCAAGATCAACTCGCGGGAACAGGCCGGGCGCCACTAGGCTGATCGTTGCGACGCGCTCTCCGGCACGATCGGCCAATGCCACCGACAGTTTGCCCCCCCAGCTCACGCCGACGACGTGCACCTTCGCGAAGCCTGTTCGTTCCACCATCGCGCGGACAAATGCCGCCGCATCCGCCATGCAATGCTCCGCGGATTCTGAATGGCCCCGCTGCTCCTGATTCATCCCGCTGCCGCGCCGATCGGGCATCAGCACCGCGAGGCCGGCATCGGCCAGCGCCTGGCCCGATCGCTCGTACCAGCCGCCATGCGACTGAATGCCGTGGAAATAGACCACAGCCCCCCGCGGCGTAGGGGGCAGCCACCACCGCGCTGCGGCTTCGTACCCATCATCCAGGCGAATCGGTGCAATCTCTGGCCGAACCATGCGCCGGACGCTATCGGGCAAGGGCTAGTGGGTCAATGATTAACAAGCGAGGCGGTCAAGCGTTGTTGAGAGGGGTGGCACTGCCAACGGCCTCTGGTTGGCAGTGGGAAACTCGCGCAATTCTTCGACGCGCGCATTCGCTCTGCCAAGCATAAGACCGCTTGACAGTGCCACCCGGTGGAGAGCCCCGAATATGGCTGCAAGACCGGCAATCGACAATGGTATGGCGATTGTGGATCGCATCGACGAGGTGCTGCGCCAGGCTGTGCAGATCGGCGCAAGCGATGTGCATTTCGAGCCGACAGAGACCAGCCTGCTGGTGCGCCTTCGCGTGGATGGCCGGCTCTCCGACTTCGAGCGCTGGCCGACCGCGATCACGCCGAATGTCGTCACGCGGCTGAAGGTCATGGCCGGTCTGCTGACCTATCGCACCGACATCCCACAGGAGGGAAGCCATCGCATCGATGGGCCGCGACCGCATGACCTCCGCATCTCGACGTTTCCGACGATTCGTCAGGAGCGCGTGGTCGTGCGCATGCTCGCCACCAGCTCGGGGCCGCGTCCGCTCGCGCGGCTGGGATTGTCCGACGACATGACCGGAGCGCTGCGCGAAGCCGCACGCTCCGCTGGCGGGCTCATGCTCATCACCGGCCCGGCCGGCAGCGGCAAGACCTCCACTTTGTATGCCCTTGTCGATTTCATCCGCACTGCATCGCCGGGCCTCAGCATCATCACCCTGGAAGATCCGGTCGAGCATCGCATCGACGGCGTCGCGCAGATTCAAGTAACGCCGCATGGCGAGCTGTCCTTCCCGCGAGCCATGCGCAGCCTTCTGCGGCAGGATCCTCAAGTGATCATGCTCGGCGAAATCCGCGACAGCGAGACCGCACAGATCGCCGTGCAGGCCGCGCTCACGGGTCACCTCATCTTGTCGTCAATGCACGCCGGTGGCGTGGCGGAGGCCCTTGTGCGGCTGACCGAGATGGCCGTGCCGCCTTACCAGCTCACCAGTGCGGTGCGGCTGGTCACGGCTCAACGGCTCATTCGCACGCTTTGCGAGGCCTGTGCGATGCGCGAGTTGCCGCAACCGACATCCGAAGCAACCTGTGCTGCCTGCCTCGGCACGGGTATGCGCGGACGAACTGCCATCGGCGAATTCGTGAGCATGAGCGGACCGATTAGAAAGGCCATCCTCGAACATGGCGATTCCGCATTGATCCAATTCGCGATCGATTCAAGCGGCGAGCACGTGTCCCTTGCGGCCGATGCACGGCGGCACGTTTCCGCCGGATTGACGACTGAGAATGAAGTGTGCAACACACTCGGAAACCAGCAAGACCCCCAGACCACACCGATTTGTCGCCAGAGATCATCAAATGGCACTCTATGAGTACTCCGGACAACTCACCACGGGCGCTGCCATCACCGGCGAACTGGAGGCGGCATCGCCGGATGACGCCCGCCAGTCCCTTTCGGCGACAAATGTCCATATCACGCAACTGGCCGCCACGCCGGCCATGCGCGTGGTGCGGTCGCTCTCGCATGACGACGTCATGTTCTTCAACGAGCAACTCGCCTCACTGGCCCGCAGCGGCATGGCCCTCGACGTCGGATTGCGATTGTTGGCCAAAGACCTGCGGCGCGGACGCCTCAAAACCGTCGTGCAACACCTGGCGAGTGAGATGGAGCGCGGCGTACCCCTGGAAAGAGCCCTTGCCGCCCAGCGTGGACAATTCCCCCCACTTTATGCCGATGTGCTGCTTGCCGGTGCAAAGTCTCAGCAGCTTGGCGAGACGCTGCTGAACTTCAGCGCCCACCTCAAGCTGATGGACTCGGGTCGCCGGCTCTTCTGGGAGTCAATCATCTATCCAATTGTGGTCCTGGCCCTCGGTTTTTGCGTGATGTCGTTTTTCATGTGGTTCATCGTCCCCGGCTTTGGGAGCATCTATGCCGAGTTCTTCCGCAATCCGCCGCCGCTATACGATTCGAACTGGACTGAGGTCGAGGTCAACACCAACTTGCCGTTCCTTACGCGGATGATGCTGAAACTCAGTGTGCATTGGTCCACCGTGGCCATCACGACGTTGTCAGTCGTGGCCGCAATTGCCCTTTTATTCTTCACGCTGGGCCTGTCCGACCACGGTCGGCTGCTGCGCGAGCGGATGGTGTCGTGGCTGCCGATCATCGGCACCGTGCGACGTCGCAGCCTGATGGCCCGATTCGCACAGGCGTCTTCGCTCGGGGCACGCGCGGGACTTGACCTACCAGTGCTGCTTCGCGCTGCGTCGGCGGCCACGGGCAGCCAGTTACTAACCCAGGATGCCATTGAACTGGCCGCACGGGTCGAGCGCGGCGGCGAGCCGCTCCAATCCGCCCTGCCCTGCCGGGTAATTCCGCCGATCTTCGGCTACACCGTCGCCATGGCCGGCGCACGCGGGCAACTCGCAAGCGCCCTTGCCGACATGGCCACGGCCTACGACCAGCTCGCCCGGCATCGACTGCACATGATCAAGATGATCCTCTCGCCGCTGCTCATTCTTTTGACAGCCATTGTCATCGGGTTGGGTGCCGTCGCCAT
>CAYXEY010000088.1:0-12500 GCA_964464105.1 uncultured Planctomycetaceae bacterium | reverse complement strand
AATACTCCGCTGGGCACACTGACCTACGTTGTGCTCGGTGACACCGGTGGCGACGACAGCGGCGTGATCGAACAGATCATTCCGCTCGGCGGCAAGGTGATTGGCGGCACCGGCTATTTCCTGGGTGCGACTCAGTTGTTCAGTCTGGCTGCGACACCTGACTTTGTCTTCAGCGCGACGATCAACGTGTTCGAGAACTCGGACAATGTCACTCACATGCTCGTGAGCGGCTTTACGGGTACGCCGAACCAGGATCTCGACACGAACAACGATGGAGTCCTGGATGCGACCCCGTGGGTCACGCTTGTCGATTCGATCGGCGTGTCGCGCGAAGTAAACCCGCCAGTCGATCCGACGCTGGGCTACACCTATGGCCCGTCCATCGGCCCGGATGCCGGCGGATTCGCCCCGGCTCATGTATTCCGCTGTCCGGATGGCACCGGTGCATGGCAGATCGGTCTGTTTGCCTCGACCGCCAGCGATACACCCAAGGCTGCCAACCCGACCGGATGTGCGGTGGTCTGTACTTGCCGCGGCGACGTCAACGGCGACACCGTGGTGAACGGCACGGACATTCAGGACTTCGCCGATTGTCTGACGGCCGGTGGCTCGTGCTTCTGCGCCGACGTCAACAATGACACGGTGGCGGATGCCGGAGACGTGCTTCCGATGGTGAACGCGCTGCTCTCCGGGGCGTGTGCACCGTAAGTCGAGTCCCGCATTGGGGACAAGCATGGCCGCCAACGGTCGCGGCCATGCCGGCGGGCTTGGGGCATGACACCCTGAGTTTCTCAAATTGACTCAAATCAAGGCCCCCGATCGTGAAATACGGTCGGGGGCCTTGTGCATTTTGGGTATCATGTCAGCGGCTTGAAACCCAATAGAAGCAGGAGTCAAACCATGCACGCCCTCCCTCGTGCGCGCGGATTATTGACCGGTGTAGTTTGTCTGACGGCGTCTCTCGCCCTGTTACCGGTGTCGAGTGCGTCGGCTCAGGCCACCATCGCCAAGTGGACCTGGAACACCAGCGTGCGCAACCCGCCGGCCATTGGCAGCGGCACGGCGTCCTATGTCGGGGGAACGACAGCCCCGACTTCAGAGTTTCCAAGCGGCGGCGGAAGCACGGATGGCGGCCAGGCGTGGAATTCGACATCCTATCCGCCGGTGACGCTCAACAGCGGCACGGCCGGCGTGCAGTTCGAGGTCAGCACCGCGGGGTTTCAGAACATACGTTTGCGCTACGATGCGATGGCCAGCAACACCGCGTCGCGCTGGCTGCTCTTCCAGTACTCGACCAATGGCGTGAACTACGTGAACGATCCAACCGGTCCGAAATCGTTCTCGGGCGGGGCATGGGCTAACAATCGCTCGCTCGATCTGACCGGCGTCGCGGCTGCGGATAACAACGCCGGCTTCAAGTTTCGGATTGTGTCTGTTTTCAGTCCCATCGCATTTGTCGCCGACGGTGTTTCGTACACCGCGAACGAAGGCTATCAGCCGGTCGGAACGTCGGCGACCCAAGCTTACAATGGGGGCTCAGGCACGATCCGTTTTGACGCGGTCACCGTGCTGGGCGACGCGATCGGCAACACCCCGCCGTCGGTGAGCTTCGCCGCCGCCACGCCGGCATACGCGTGCCCCGGCGAGAGCACGAAATTGACCGCGACCATCGTGCCGGGCGCAAACCCGCCGAGCGCATTGCCCTTGACGGTAACCGTCAATGCGACATCGATTGGCGGCGGCAATCAGGTCGCGTTGCTCGATGACGGCAACCCGCCCGACGCCAGCGGATTCGATTTCATCTATACCGCAAACGTCGCCGTCGGTGCGGCTACGTCGCCGGGGATTAAATCGCTCCCCGTCACGGTGACCGATCACCTGCTGCGCACTGGCAATGGCGCGATTTCGCTCACCGTGGCGGACTGTGCGACCAACGCGAACAGCAGCATGGTGATTAACCGCGTGTACGGCGCGGGTGGCAATGCCGGCGCGGTGTACAACACGGATTTCGTGGAGTTGTTCAATCGCGGATCCTCGGGCGTGAATATCACCGGATGGTCGCTGCAATACGCCGCGGCCACGGCAGCCGGCGGGTTCTCGCTGGCGAACAACGTCGTCCCGTTGACCGGAGTCATTCCGTCGGGCAGGTATTACCTCGTGCAGATGAGCGAGCCGGGGGTGAATGGCACCGCGATTCCGACGCCCGATGCCATCGCCTCTGAGAGTTTCTCCGGCATGAACGCCACGGCTGGACGCGTGGCCCTGGTTGAGGCTCTCACAACGCCGATCGGCAACGATTTTTCCGCGGTGCGCGACATGATCGGCTACGGCGCGACGGCGATCACTTTTGAAGGCGCCGGCCCGGCGGCTGACCTGTCGATCTCTCTTCAGGCCCGCCGCAAGAGCGACGGATGTCAGGATACGAATCAGAACTTTCACGACTTTGAGGCTGTCGCGCCGGATCTTCCTGCGGCGCCGCGCAACTCTGCGTCGCCCGGTGCGTCCTGCAGTGCCGCCGGGTGTACCTGCCGGGCCGACATGACCGGTGATTTCGTCGTAAACGGCGGCGACATTCGCGGATTCGCGCAATGTGCGGCAGCGGGTGGGGCGGGCTGCCCGTGCGGCGATCTGACCCACGACGGCAGTGTCACGGGCGCGGATATCGGGCCGTTTGTGGCGGCGCTTCTGGCTGGAACGTGTGCGCCGTAGAATAGTGGTACGAGCCGGGCCGCGGGGATGACATGATTCAGCGAATGAAGTATGTCTTGTTGGCGGGGCTTTGCGCCCTGGCGATGCCGCCACAGTCCGCCCGTGCCCTGCGCATTCTTAACTACAACATCCTTTTCTACGGCGACGACGCTACTTTTGACACGAGCCGCACAGCGCATTTCCAGACCATCGTTAATGCCATCCAGCCGGACATCATCTGCGTGCAGGAGGTGATGAACTCGAGTGGCTACCTCAATTTCGGGATCAACGTGTTGAACGGTCCGGGCGGGCCCGGCGGATTTGTCGGAGCGCCTTTCATAAACGGCCTGGGCGGTGGCGGCGACAACGCGATGTACTATCGTTCGTCCGCCATTTCATTTATCACCAATCAGAACATTCAGACCCAGGCAGCCGGCGGCATTCGCGACTGGTCGATGTATCGCGTACGCCTTGCGGGCTACTCCACCGCGGCCGCCGAGTTGTACCTGTTCAACGCGCATCTATCGTCGGGCGGGGGCGCGGCCCAACGGGATATCGAGGCCGATGTCTACCGCGATTGGGCCGAGGCCAATCTGCCCGCGGGGGCGTTTGTCCTGACCTTGGGGGACTTCAACCTGGAGAACAGCAGCGAGGCCGCCTGGACGCGCTTCACCGAAACGCGGGCCACCAACAAGGGCCGCATGCGCGACCCCATCAACATGCCCGGCAACTGGAGCACTTCAGCCTTTGCCGCGATTCATACGCAAAGTCCTCTGCTCAATCTGCCGCCCGGCGGCGGCCCCTACACCACCGGCGGCATGGATGATCGGTTTGATTTCATCCTGGTGTCCGACAATTTGATAGACGCTGCGTCAGGGCAGATGGATTACATTTCCGGCACATACCGCGCCTGGGGCAACGACGGCCAGCACTACAACATGAACATCAACGACCCGCCGACCATCCCCGAAGGCGCGGCGGCAGCCAATGCCGTGTACCTGGCGTCCGATCATTTGCCCGTCGTGCTCGAAGTAGCGTCGCCGTCAAAGGCGTCGGCTCCGTCTGTAGCCGGTTTCGGCACGGCCGTGCTCGGCTCGACGGCAACGCGGGACCTCACCGTGACCAACACCGCGACGGTCCCCGGGATGCCCCTGAGTTTCACGTTCGTAGCGCCGGAAGGATTCTCCGCGCCGGGCGGGCAACAGACGGACGCGGCGGGGGGTACGGGGAGCACGCAGACCATTGGCATGAACACATCGCAGGTTGGCAGCCGGGCGGGAATTCTCGTGATCAACACGAACGCCCCCGAGCAGCCGTCGCTCAACGTGACTTTGTCGGGGTTCGTCAAGCGGCATGCGCGCCCGTCGGTGTCCGCCATGGTTGAGATTCAATCGGGGCAGGTCGATTTTGGTTCGCATGCCGCAGGCGGCTTCGTCGATCAAACTGCCCTCGCGCACAATTACGATTTTGACAATTTTCAATGCAGCCTCGACGTTTACAGCGCCGAGATCACCGGCGATGCGCAATTCAGTGTGGTCGGGTTTACGCCGGCCCTGATTACCAATCAACCGCTTTCGGTCGTGGTGCGCTTCAACGATGCCGGGGCCGCGCCGGGTCCGCATCAGGCCACGCTGATACTCCAAACGCGCGACGATCCCTTGGTAACCGGGGCAACGCCGTTGGCGCCGCTTTACTTCACGCTGCTGGCCAACCTGGAGGCGCCTCCTGCGATTCACGGCGACATGGATGGCAGCGGATGCGTTGATGCCAATGATATTCCCGCGTTCATTGCCGTCGTGCTCGATCCCGACGCGGCGACGCCCGCTTCCCGCGAACTGGCGGATATGAACGCGGACGCGCTCAACGATGGCGGCGACATCGCTTTGTTCACGGCGGCGGCGATCGCGGGTTGTCCGTGACAATGACCTTCGCCAACGGACGCTGTCCGGCGTTATGCATGCCGACGTAACGACCGTCGGCATTGCTCCCGATTTCAATTACGACGGTAAGAGCTGCATGACGCGCGGCAGCACGTAGAGAATTGACTCTTCTTCGGTGGTCCACGTTCCCGCGAGGAAGCGTCCGCGTGGTTCGGAGACATTGGTGGACAGCGAAGCGGGCGAGCCGTCCTGCTCGAGGTGGCGGATGTAGCGGGCGTAGGCGTCGCGGGCGGCCTCGACCGATGAATAGGACACCACCCAGACCGTGTCCGGCCGGCGTCCCTTGGGTACATCATATTGACAAATGGCGGTAATGGTGTCGGGGCCGAGGGTCAGCACCTCGGAGAGTTTGGCCCAGTCTGGCCGCGGCGATAACCCCAGCGCGTCCGGCGGCATTGCGGTCAGGCTGCGCACCAGCCAGCGGCGGCCCGGCAGTGCATTCTGCTGCGGCAGGGCGTCGAGCAGGGCGGGCGGCTCCTCGCGCTGAATGCGTGAGGCGATGTTCTGTACCAGCTTGCGCATCGCCGCCGCGGCGGTCTCGTCCGAATCGACCGACCAGACATGCAGGTAATTCATCCCCTGCCAGGCGTGGTAATGGAGGCCTTCCGTGGTCTCGGTGCGAATGAGACAGCCGCCGATTTCCGTCTCGGGCGCCGACGACTGGATGGACATCAGTCCGTATGCATCATCGACACGCGTCGCTTCGATCAGCAGCACATCTGCCTGACAATGTCGTCCGCCGGCGGGTCGGGCGTATGCGCAGGCCGCGGCGGATTTGATGCCGAACGTGGCCACCCGCGCGCCAAGCTCAGGAGGGAGCGTCTTGATCAATGCGGCGGCGGAGTAGGTCTTGATCGGCGCGACCTTGATCCAATCGCCGGCAGCGCCGCTCTTGGGCAGGCAACCGGGGGCGAGGGCATCGTCGCCGGCGTCCGCTGGTTTGGGCGGGGCGATGGGCGTCGAAGGGGTTTGCGCTGACGGAGCGCCATTCTTCGCGCCGCCGCCGGAAGATTTCGCGTTCTTATCGCAGCCGGCGTCAAATACCGCACATGCCAGAGATGTGAATGTCACGCACGCCACTCGTCCCGATCGTGTCATGCGCGCCATTCCATCCATGCGGGGCCATTAAAACATGAGGCTCGCGATTGTAGGTGCGCGGGCCATGCCGTCAAACATTGGATTTGCTTTGACGACGCCCCGGGCGAACTATAGTATCAGGTCTGTTGAGCAGGCGATGTTCGTCGGATTCTCCGGCGAATCCGGCATTCTCAGGGAGGGAGGACGCCCATGATCATCACCATCGATGGGCCGGCGGGATCGGGCAAGAGCACCGCGGCGCGGAAGCTCGCGGCCAAGCTCGGCATTGCCTATCTCGACACCGGCGCGATGTACCGGGCGCTGGCCCTTTCGGCGTTGAACCACGCATTGCACATGACCGACGAAGCTGGTTTGATCGACCTGGCCCGCAGGGCGAAGATCGAGCTTGATTGCGGCCCGACCTACACCCGCGTCACCCTCGATGGCGCCGACGTCAGCGAGGCCATCCGCTCGATGGCGGTCAACGGGGCCACCAGCTTCGTCGCCCGCATCCCGGACATCCGCAAATTGCTGGTCGAAAAGCAGCGACACATCGGCCGCGAGCTGGGTTCCTTGGTGACCGAGGGTCGCGACCAGGGCAGCGTGGTCTTCCCGGGGGCCGATCTCAAGTTCTTCCTCGGCGCGGGCATCGAGAAGCGCGCCGCTCGGCGGCTGCAGGAGCTGCTGGCCGACGGTGAAGAAGCCTCTTACGACGAGATCCTCGACAACCTGCGCAAGCGCGATGGCAACGATCAGGCCCAGTGGGCCCCGCTGCTGGAACCCGCGACAGCGATTCACATCGACACCACCAACATGACCATCCACGAAGTCGTCGAGCGCATGCTCGAGGAAGTGCGGGGCAAGGGGCTTGCTCCGGCGACCGGGGCGGGCCGCGAGTAATCATCCGTGGCGCCGATGCGCTGATTTGTCTTCATGTCCCTCATCGATCAATACAAGCGTCATACTGATCGCGCGACCGGCATGCGGCTTTACTACCGGTTCCTGCGCTTGTGCGCCCATTGGGTGCTGGTGCTGTACTTCCGCGGCCGCGTGTTTGGATTGCGCAACGTGCCCGACAGCGGGCCGGTCGTGCTGGCCTGCAACCATCAGTGCTTCTTTGATCCGGTTGCCGTGACCATGGCCCTGCACCGCGAGGGCAACTACATGGCCCGCGACACGTTGTTTCGAAATCCGCTGTTCAAGCGCTTCATCGAATCGCTCAATGCCTTTCCGGTGAAGCGCGGCGCGGCCGATGTGACCGCGGTGAAGGAGATGCTGCGGCGGTTGAAAGAGGGCCGGGTCGTCGTAGTGTTCCCGGAAGCCACGCGGACGCGCGACGGCAGCATCAGTCCGATCAATGCCAATGCCATGGCGGTGGCCAAGAAGGCCGGGGCGGCCATCGTGCCGACAGTGATCGACGGGGCGTTTGAAGCCTGGCCGCGCGATCAGATGCTGCCCGCGCCAAAGCGAATGTATATTTCATATCAGCAGGTCATCACCCGCGAGGAGGTGAAGGCCTGGGATGTTGAGAAGATTGCCGAAGTGGTCAGCGAACGGCTGCATGCCGGGCTGGAGCGATCGCGGTTCAAGCGCCGGCGCGCGGATGGAGCGTGATGGACCGAGGCGTTGTGAAAAAAGTTGAATGTCCCTATTGATTCGGGAAACGGGAGCCGATGCCCCGCCCTCCATCGCTACATTCGAGTTGACCAATGATTCCCGGTCCGTATGCAAGCGTGATGCAACATACAAAACCGATTATTGCTCTAGTCCAGCACCAAGCGCACCTGTTTACGTGCCGCATCGCGTTCAATCTCGAGTGTCAACGGTGACGAATCGAGATATTTAAGTAGGTCCTCACGATCAATTGTGGCCAGCGGCCTATCGTTGATCTTGAGGATGCGATCGGTCAATCGAATTCCAGCTGCATCCGCAATACTCCCCGCGTCGATGGCTTTGAGTACCGGCACTGACTCGCGATAGCCGAACTGAAAACCATACCGCTTGTGCTCTATCGGCCGCTCGATGCGAACGCGAGCACGCTTCTGGTCATAGGTGACGCGCAGCGCCGCAAGGACTCTGACACCAACGACTACCTGCGTAAGCGGCTCCGCAATCATCATCGTAGGTTTCTCAAACGACTCCTTGCCCAGTCGAAGGGCGCCATCAAGAGTGGCGGATCGGAGCGGAACACCGTCTTCCTTTCCGCGGGCTACGGGTTCACCCTGAAACTTAAGCCTCTCGGCAATCGACACCGGCACGCCGAGCTCGCCCATCGCGCCAGTATCGAGCATTGCTGTGACTTTCTGGTCGCCGAGGGTGACCTCGATTTCCGGGTCTTCGTCATCGCTGACAATCGGAAGAATGCGTTTTCCATCTGGCGATGGCAACTCGCCTCGGGTAATGGAAATCGATCGAGCCGGATAATCGATTGTCAGCAGATACTCGCTGAAGAGGTGATATCCAAGTATCCCGTGGATGGGTCGAAGCCCCGGCCCCTTGATCGAGGCGTTATAGTCGCGACCCATCATTTGAAGCCCGCGGAATTTGAGATCGCCGAGAGCCAGGCTCTCGATGGAATACACTTCCATTCTCTTCGTCTGGCCGAGGACGCCCACACTGTCGCTGGTACTCGCTGCAGCTAGATTGAGCGCCTTGACCAGTGACGTATCGACGCGCCCGGCCCCTTCAGCGCCGGTGTCGAGAATGAAGCGAAACGGCCCTTTGTCGTTGACCATGACATTCTCGATTAGGATGGCATCGCCCCATCGGGCGAATCGAAGTTCGACTTTTTCGGCCGAAAGGCTTGACGATGCGTAGCCGCGACGAGCGCGGGAATCATCTCCGGCGAACAAACGGGCTCCACTGGCGTGGAGGACCGCTGCCAGAATAGAAATTGAAACAGTCAATCGTGTCATGAAACTCTCCTCATGAAATCGAACGTCCGCATTTTGACGCTGCAAGCATTCGCGCAGCCGCGCCGTTGCCTATCAGCCCGACGCGCCGAATCACACCATAGCTGCTCGGTGAGGAAGAATATTGAACGGAATGAACCTGCCTTGGCCGGCGAATCCACCGGCCCCAACACCCCCAACACCCCCCAATGCCGGCGTTTGAGCTGGAGCGCATTCAATGCCGCGAGCCAAAATAAGTGGGGTGCACAGGCGAATATGTCATCATGAGCCCTGCGCGATATGCAGCCAAACTGAGCCACGGCGCCGCGGTCCGGTCGGAGCGCGTTGGCGCATTCGTACTGGTTGAATCGGGTTACGCTCCGTCCTTGAGGCTGGCGCGACATTCTCACGAGCATTCCTCAATAAGCCTGGTTATCTCGGGTGGGATCGAGGAAAGTTATCGGCAAAACGCCGAGCGGTTTGGTCCCGGTTCAATCTCGATCAAGCCCGGAGATGTTGAGCATAGCAACGCTGTGAGCGCCGCCGGGATGGGCGGACTGGCCATCACACGATGCGATAACGACTCGCAGATGACAGCCGCCTGGACGGAAGCCGTTTCGCAATATCGCTGGCTTACACGAGGCCCAGTCGTGCGGGCGTTTTTTGATGTCTACACATGTCTGCGAGAACCGAGGGGCCCCGATCGTGAGCTGGCAATCGAAGAACGCATGGCTTTGCTGATCGGCGAATTGGTGCGGCCGGAAAAACTTCCGGATGTCGCTCCGCGGTGGCTCGGGGTTGTCCGCGATCGGCTTCATGCGCTGGCCGAGGGTGCCGTCCCGGCTGCCCGCCTGGCTGATCTCGCTGGCGTACATCCGGTCTATCTGACACGCGCATTCCGACGGTACTTTGGTTGCAGCATGTCGAAATACGTTCAGCAATTGCGGGTCCGTCGCGCGGCGCAGCTTCTTGGAGTCAAGCAACTATCACCCGTTCAGATTGCCCACGCTGCGGGATTCGCCGACCAGGCTCACCTCTGTCGAGTCTTTAAGTCTGAATTCGGCCTGACGCCCGGGCGATATCGCGTGCTGGTCGGTGATTCCGCTAGTCAGTGAAGCGGCCGGAGCATTTCGTTTGTATTCAGTTCAGCAGGTCGGGTCATCGACCAGGTCATCGACCCGCCTTTTCGATTGCTGCATTGACGCAAAAAAGTCAAAACGCGGTTTGATGACCCGCCCTGCGCTTGTTACGCCTGCAGAACTAGTCAGCCTGGCTCGTTTCTCCAGCGCGGGCGACTTCCTTCATGCGGGGCAGGATGCGAAAGGTGAACGCGTCAGTCAGGCTGTCGTAAGGGGCGCCTTCTTCGACTGACTTTTCAACATCGCGAATCACTTCAGCCAGCCGGCCGAGGGCCGGGACCATGGCCGGCGGAATGTCATCGGGCTGGAGCAGCCAGCGTCCGTCTTCGCGCACGAACTGGGCGTGAAGCAGGGGGACGTTCTTGCCCTCCTGCAGGGTGACGCGGGCGGTGAAACCGCTGATCGACTCGCTGATGAACGAGACATTCGTCGAAAACGGGCCGAGGTTGTCCTCGATGACCCGCAGGTTCCAATCACTCGGCAGGCTGAGGCCGAGGGTCTTCTTCACGCGTTCGTGTAGCGCGGCGTCGGCGGCAACCACGTCGTCGACCGCGGCCAGGAATTTCATGATGCTCTCGCGATGCGATTCAACGACGTACTGACCGACGTCGGTGGCGCCGTCGCGGACGGCCCGGGCGGCGTGAATGGCCTTGGCGACTTCGAGTGGCGAGAGGTTGGGCTCATCGGCCGTGGTTTCGGGCTGCGGGGATTCAACCGGGGCCGACGAAGTGGCAGCGGTAGCGGGGGCCGTGGCCATGGCTGAGGCGGGTTGAGTGGTGATCCGCGCGGTCCAGGTCGCGGCGGCAAGAATTGCCACAATGATGAGCAGCGGGATGTACGTCGTTTTCATACGAATGGTATCGGATGAGCCATTCGCGGGGGGTGAGGCGGGGGAGTTTCGTGGGACCGGGCTTCTGCCCGGTATTGGGCACGGAGGATAAGAATAGCCCAGAAGGGCGATGCCACGGAGGAGCTTACGGAATCAGAAAGGCGTCGCTCTCGGTGCGGGGCCGTTCGAGGCCGGTGTACTTCTGGACGCCGATGATGCGATAGATGTCGTCGCCCTGCACGCCGACGTGCGGTGTGCGCGACCAGACCACGCTGCCATCCCGCCGGAGCACGTTTTGTCCGACGGCGGGGGCGTGAGTGCGGGATCCAAGAGCGTTGCCGGGGGACCGGGCTTGCGGGTCATCGACCAAGGGGTTCATGTCGGCGGCAATCGGCTGATTAGCGTTTTGCATGACGCCGTGCCAGGGTCGCTGCACAAAACTGGTGGCGTATCCGATGTTGCGGCGATCGGGAAAGTCGGTGTGGTCCTTGACGAAGGCCGGATCGAGCGGAATGTCGCCGGATCGGCCCGGATCGACGAATGAGCGAGGCTGCACGTAGCGGCCCTGGACGAGGGTGAAGGCATGTCGCGAGTTGGAATAGCGCGGGCCTTCATTCGGAGCCAGCCACGATGCGCCATCCGCGGTCGGACCGGCATAGGGCCAGGCCCCGCCGTTGTCCTCGACATATTGGATGTAGCCCTTGTCGATCATCTGCAGGTTGGTGGCGCATGCGGCCCGCTGCGAGGCCAACCGGGCGGAGTTGATGCCGGGCACGAGAATGCCCACGAACAGAAGAATCGATGCGGCGAGACCGACGATCTCGCGGAAGGCCATGTAGGTGTCGCTTGAGCGAGTCGCCCCGGTTTCGCTGGCGGAGACGGTATTCAGCGTGGGAAGTTGCAGGGTGCGATTTGCGTTCAAGACACGATCAAGGATACGAGAGGAAAGATCTGCGGGAGGCGGGGGAAGTCGATCGGATTGCAGGGGGTTGAGAGCTTTTTGTATTCGGGCTGCGACCTGTTGTCGCTGAGCTGCGTCCGGCAATTGCGCTTCGACACGCTGCCGATCATCGGCGTCGCTTAACCCCAGGCTGTAGCCCAGGAGTTCCCCCATCCATTGCGAATCGCGCTTCGGCGTGTTCATCGTTGGTTCAAACTTCTCCATGTGAGGCACCCTTTGCTTGCGCTTCGGGCTTGCTAAGCAGCTCCCGCTTTTCCTTAGCGGCCGAATCCGGTTCGGCCGGCGGTCTTGTGAAACTCAGCCGCGAAAAACGACACCGCGGCGTGCAACCGACTCTTCACTGTTCCGAGCGGGATATCCAGGATGTCCGCCATGTCCTTGTATGGAAACCGCTCGTAGTATCCCATGACCAGCACCTCACGCAGGTGGTCCGGCATGGTCTCAATGATCCCTCGCACCACGGCCTGAAGCTCGACCGAATCGAGCCGCATCTCCGGTGCAGCCTCGGGGTCGGCCAGAAAATCCAGGTAGCTGGCGGCCTCCGACTCGCCGCCGGACGGCATCGTCAGCGGCACTTCCCGTTTGCGGGTTCGCCCCCGCAGGTGATCGCGGGCCTTATTGACCGCGATCGTGTAAAGCCAGGGTCGGAATCGCCGGGTTGAGTCAAAGGTGCCGGCGGATTCGTGGACCTGCAAAAACGTCTCTTGAATGACGTCCTCCGCCAGCGCGGAATCGCGCACGTAGCGAAGTATGAACGGGTGTAATTCCCGCGCGTATCGACCCACCAGCGCGGCAAACCCTTCCCCGTCACCCTCGACGAACGCGGCCAGCAACTGCTCATCTGACAGCTCTTGGTCGTGGCTCGTCGTGGGCGTCACCCTGTCTCTGTGAGAATTACGGCCCGGGGCGGCGGGGTGTTCATGGGGATCGCCGGAATTCATGAAATCGGCCCCGGTTGGGTGGTGGGCGACTTTA
>CAYXEY010000087.1:0-12531 GCA_964464105.1 uncultured Planctomycetaceae bacterium | reverse complement strand
CACGAGCCCAACCGTCGCAAAGATCGCGGCGTAGTCAACTTGACCGGACATGCGCTTGCGCTTGGCGTCGGACAACCAAAACCTCCGCTCTTGCATCACGACCGGGACTTTGGCGGTGGGAAACACCTTGGCCGTCATCTCATCCAGTTGCTCTTTGCAGCGCACGGCAATGTCCTTCTCCTCGGGTGTAAGCTCGATAAAATCGCCGAACTGCATCCAGAGGTGGACGTTCTCGCCAAAGCGCGCCCACGCATCCAGCTTAGGGTCGCGGAACTCGACGACGCCTTCTGATTCGCGGTGCGATCCCGGGCAGGCATAGAGTCGGTCGATCATGCTGGCCGACGGCAGTCCTTCGCGTATGTCTTTTTTCATAGTGTGGTAGAAGATTGAGGGCTTTGGGTTTGGCGACTCCATGTTCGCAAGGCATCTACGGCCTACTCGCCCCCTTTGTTTGGTTATGCGTTTTGTGTGGTTTAAGCCGCTTTCTTACCCCAGACCTGAAGCACTTTCGACATTTGCTTGTCGGTCATCTTTTCAAGGCAGGCCGCCGGAATAGCATCCCAGCTATCCAGAGTGGACGGGTCGGGGTGGAGGTTCTGCATCTTGAGGTAGTCCCGGAAATCCTCGAACGGGACGAGCGCATCGGTGAATATTCGGATAGCCATTTCCGCTCGCGTCTCCGGTTTTTCTTCAGGCTTGGGTGTCTTGGTCTTGGATTCCGGGCCAAGGTCACCATCCTCGTTTTCGATTACCCTGTTTTCAGGGTTTCCGACCACATCGCCAAGCAGCGCTGGCGGCGGACCGAAGTTCGGCGGCGGAGCGGTCGGCTCATTGTCGGAAAATACTACCGTGCCGTCCGGTTGAACCACCCCACTGTCTTTTGTGATTGCATCAGTCATCTCAATGGAAAGGATGCCCCACTTGGCGATCTCGTTCTTGATCACAGTTTTGAGGGCCATCGCATCAAAGTTCGACTTCCATGGTGAATCAAATCCACCCTTGTAGGACTGGCTGTATTGGGTGGCGTGAGTCTGCACTTTGGCCTTTGTCCAATAGGCGGACTTAACGAAGCCATTCACGAGCTTGAAGCCAAACATATACCCGGCGACCTCCTTGCTCTCGTCGATCGCGTGGAAGTCGAAGATGGGCTCACCAACTTCATCGAAGCCAAGGAACGCCTCCGCATTGATCGCTCGTGCGTTCATGCGTTGATACTGCCCAGAGCGCAACCCAAGCTGGATGTAGCCCTTGTAGCCCATCTGGAACTGGGCGTATTTCACACCCCCTTTTTTATACGCCACGATCCACGCGAACCCCAGGTTCTTGTCGATTGGAAGGTCGAGCGCGGCGGCGATCATCGAGGACTGGATGACACTGTATGGCTCAACATCAGGCATGGTGTTGGCGACGTTGATTAGGGAGGTCATGAACTGCTGGGCCTTCTTGCCCAAGACCTCTTTGAATCGGTTCTGGAATGCGGGTTGAGCCAGTAAGCTCTTGACTGTGTCAGGCTGCTGGGTTGTCTCAACTGCTGTGTTTGTGCGCGTGGCGACGGATGTTGTTGTTTTACTCATTGTTCTTTCGGTGTTTTTGTTGACTAAAATGGAACGTCGTCTCTGCGCGCAGGTGCGCCAGTAGGTGCAGGTGCGCTGGGTTTGGATTGTCGAGTGTCAAAATCTGTAGCATTCCCAAGGATTGGAAGCTGCAACCCAGCCTCACGCTCCTCCTTTGACATATCCTGCTTTACCAAAAGCTTTCCCGCCTTGGTTTCAAAAATAATAAGGTCGCAGTATTTGGCGGTGCGCCCTTCGAGCTGAACTTCTCGGAAGCGCTCTTTTTTCAACTGAGTTACATCTATGTTTAGTTTTATCATAATAGTTTAAGAAATGCGGCGAACGAGTTGATGAGGTGGTATTCGTGTTTGCGGAGGTTGAGGAGAATTTCAAAGCCCTTCTGGGCTGGAGTTTGTTTGCCGGTCGCGGACTTGCACTCGACCCATAGGGTGCGGCCTTCGTCGGCGGCAATAACGAAGTCGGGCACGCCAGCCATTGTGAACGTGGTGGCCTTGTCCATCCGGGTCCGGACAAACGGCCACTGGCGCCGACGGCACTCAGCCTCGATCTGTTCTTGCAAGTCTGCTTCCGGCCCGAGGTCGGCGGTGGGGTGAGTCAGGCAGACACCAGCGCGATCCGCCTTCCGCAGCATCTCGCGGGTCTGGTGGCGCAATAGCCAAGAACTGTCGTATCCACTGCTCATCGGCATCCATTCGGGCAGATCTGCCTGCCTTTGGTGGTGAAGTTGACAGACTGTCCGCAGTGTGGGCACAATCCAATCGCGCGGAAAATCTGGTTTCTCCAATAGATGAAGCGATAGTGGAAAAACTGCTTGAGCTTCATGGTTTCAGTTTAGGGTTGAGGTCGGGAACAACCTGCCAGAACGACTCGCACTCCTGTGCGCCTTCAGGTCGTCCAAAATCGGAGTATGACTGGTGTGGGCTGACTGGGGCGGTGTAGCGCCAGCATTTGTCTCGGCTTGGGCATTTGACGTCGATGCACTTAGAGAAGTCGCTCATGTCAGTTATTTGGTAGGGATGTTGATTCTTCGTGTGTTGGGGTGCGGATACCGTCCTTTTTGGCGATGTGCAGCGCTTGATCTGCGATCAACACAAACTCTACACACTCCTGGCAAATGGTCTGACCGGTGGCGGCGTCTCGAAACCGCAGCAGCCTTACGTCACCACAAAGCCAGCAGTATCCCGGCTTCCACGATGGCGGAGGCATCTGGAAAATGTTGGACCTAACAGTCATCGTGCGCTCCTTTCGATGAACCGCTCGAACTCTGGCCGCGTGACACGCCGCACTTTGTGGCTGAACCGAACGCAGCGCAGCCGGCGCTGGCCGATGTAACGGCGAACCGTTTTGACGCTGACACCCATTTCTTGGGCGACTTCGCCATACGTCATCAAGGCGGTCATCGGGCCTCCATTGGGGTTGCGAGGTCAACGGGGACCAAGTCGGCTTTTGACGCCGCAATATCGAGTTTGGCGAGCTTCCGAAAATACTGCGACCGATTCAGGTCGAGCGAGCGGACTCGGCGATCGACCTTGGTAAGCAGCTTGCTGGAGATTGAGATTGAGACTGTGGCTTCAGTGTTGTTGGCGCTGATTGTGTTACCCATGCGCAACACTTTATATGCATGGAGTATTATTCGTCAACATTTTTTCGCAAAATAATTTTGACGTCGGAGTAACATCAGATATTATTGATCTGTATGGTTCAGCAATGGCCGTGGATGAATCAATGATTCCAACAATCAGTGAGGAAACAGATATAAAGCGCCTGCGCCAACTAGCCACCTCTTACAAAGAGGAATACAAATTCCAGTTTGGTAGGGCTGCCGAACTCGAACTATCACTTGCGGGGTGGAAGCTAATCGCCCGTGACTCAGCAATCGAACGAGAAAGGTCAGCAATGAGCGAAATAAACCACTATCTGGAATGCGCCAAAAAGCTAGGCGGTCCTAATCATAAACAAAAAAGCAAAGAGCAAAGCTCATTCGCTGCACCGACCTTGTTAGAAGGCTGGTCGGTGGAGCGTCGAAGCTACGGAGTCGGCCAATGTTTCGGCGGCACTGGTAATGTCTTATGCTACGGAAAATGGGGAGTCATCGGTGGCACTGGGAGATACAGGATTCTGCACCCATCAGGATGGATCGAGGATAGTCCAAAATTCACAACCGAACTCGAAGCGATGCTTTGGGTAAAAGCATATGGCAAACCGAAGCCTTCTAACGACCAAGCTCAGCGACCACTGGCCGACAGTGACGCTGGGCGGAAAGGAAACCGTGAGTAAACCTGAATGCAACGATGCGGCAGAGCGGGCCAGTGGTTCGCTGGAGCGCATTGTTAGCCCGCATTGCGTGAACTGCCTGCGATGGGAGGGAAAGCACTGGTATGAACGCGCCAGATGCTCACTGCTACACATACACACCGCACGGCTCTCGACTTGTGAGAAATTTCAAGCGTGGCCGTCGTTGCGGGCTAACTACCAAGCTCAGCGACCGGAGGCGACTATATGAAACACTGCTTCTTCCATCGGGATGAATACTACGAAACCACATGCCCACTATGCGACCGCGAGCAAGCCTCCGGTTCGCTGAAGCGCGATGGTTCGGCCAACTGCGTGAACAAAGGATGCCGAAACTATCGGGTAAAACTGTCCGCCTGCAAATACGGCTACGACGTGGATGAGTCGTGCGAAACGAGAAACGATGAGAGCGATAGACCAACGCGATCAAATAAAAGACCTCCCGGAGAACCGCGTTGGCCGAACGTCAAGGTGAGCGACGCGCCCGACAGCGCCGCTCCGAATCGGAAATAACGCTATGAATCACCAGCAAACTCAATCGGCAGAGCGGGAGGCGCGTTCTGCTCCACCGCAATGTTCGGCCATGAACCGATGGGAACGAGCAAGGCAGGAGCAGCAATACTGGATGCTCGCCCAAAGCGTGGAAGTGCAAGAGGAACGAATCGCGGCGCACTACACCGCCTTCGCGCACCTGGCTATGCAACTGCGCGAACTGACAGAGGCGAGAAAGCACGGATGCCCGACCGACCTGAACGATACCATCCGCTATCTGACTGGCAAAATCCGCGAAGGCCACCTGATGGAGTTCGGCATCGAACTGGAATGGCCGAACGACCAAGCTCACCGATCCGCGCCGGAAGCGGGCGGCGACCGGAAGGAAACCAATGAATAAACCTGAGACTTTGAGCGCAGAGCGGGGCGCGGATTCGGTGCAGCGACCTTGTTCGGCGAGCTACCCGCTTTTCAAACACATGCTCGACACCTACAACCTCACGCTCATTGAGGATGAACTCCAAGACATCATCGCCAAAGCAGACGAAGCGCGAATGAAGTCGAATGGGCGCAGCGGCATGGTGCGATGGGCGCTGGTGTGTGCGCTGTATCACCTCGACACGGAACAACTCCATGAACTCGGCGAAGAAATCGCTAAACGGAGCGGTGGAAATTATGACAAAGCACGAACAACACATGAAGCTGATTGATGACGTGAACAACGCCAAGACTCGGCACGAACATAGTGCGGCCTACTGGACGCTGCACGGGTGGCGTGATGGAATGTCTTTCGCGGGGCACGATGTTGACCTGTGTGCAGCCGACCTAACTCAAATGGAGCGAGGACACGGACATCGAAATATGACCTGCGGCATATTCCACGACTGGTCGCCGAACGCCGCGCTCACCGATGCGGCGACGAAAGGAAAATAAATATGAGAACTGGAGAAATCGTGGACAACAAGATGGACGCTGAAACCGAGAAGGCGCAAGCCGCATTCGGTGCAGCAAGTGGTTCTGCGGCTCGTCAACCCAGACCGCTCCGTCGCCGAGTCTGGCACGTCGCCGCCTACGGAACGATGCACCGTGAAGAAACCAAATTCTACGCGGTGAAATCTGCCGATGACTGCATCGCCTCAGAAATCGCGACCGAGGACGTGGCGACGCTGCTGGCACGATCCCCGAAAATGCTGGACGCCCTCCTAGACATCTACGCCGTCGCGACCGGCGAGAGGCAAGTGGCCGATGACGACACCGAAGGAATGGCATGGATTGCGAAACGCATCGCACGCCTAGACCTGCCGCCGAACGCCGACGTGAGCGACCGGCGCTGACGGCAACCTCGAACGACACTATGAGCAGACAATCACACAAAGCAATCGAACGGCTGAAACATATCGCCAGCCTCAGCGAGCCAGAAGCTAAGGCATACCTCCTCAGCGAAAAGCGCGTCGAACCGGAAAGCGGAGCGCCGGTTCGCTCCACGGAGTGTTCTACAGCCGCCCACGACATCCGATGTAGAAACTGCAACCGTCTATTCGACGTGATGCAAGCGGAAGTGGGCGACCGAACTTTAGAAAACACGCTCACCGGGCTGAAAGACATCAATAACCCGTGGGTCAAATGCCCACACTGCGGCGTCAGCATGTAGGCTGTAGAACGACCAAGCTCAGCGACCGGCTGACAAGACGCATGAAAACTCCTGAACCTCTCAACGTGATGATGCCTCAAAGCCCACTGGCAAAAGCCGGCTCGCTGAAGCGCGCTGGTTATGCCTCGTTGTCCGAAATGCCTCAGACAATCTTAAAGAGCAACATCGACTTTGCAAATCGCATGATGGCCGCGTGGGGCGTCTGTGAAGCAACAGACAACCTGCTAGATGTGTCGAACGAATGGAAACGAGAACTCAAACGACGGAGCGAGGCATAACTAAAGGAACGCGAGCGACTGCTGAGAATGTGCCTTAAGGCAATGAAGCATGTGCCGCAGTGGCCGCTCATTGAATGCTGCGATGCTATCGAAAAACATCTAAAGAAAATCAAAACGTATGAGCGATAGAATACCAACCAGCACATGACTGACATCAATAAAGAGTTGCGGCGCGAATGCGAACCGGCAAAGCCCGGTTCGCTGCATCCGGCTGGTTCGGAGGCGACGTGGTGGGTCTATTACCTCACGGTCGAAGGAAAAACCGAATACCTCACGGCAATCCCTCTACCTATCAAGCGCGCTATGGCACACCAGCGGGCGATTGCAAAATACCACCGTGGAAAATACCTGATCCAAATAACTGAAACGCCTCCGAACAGTTAATTAAACCAACCAATCGCGAAAAATAATCTCCAAACCCCAAACCCCTAAAATATGCCAATCTCATTTGACGATCCCATGACGGCGCCGGCTCCGGTTGAAACTCCAATTCCCACCCCGACCCTAGTGCCTACCCCCGCTCCGGCGCCCAGTGGTGACACCCCGCCTCCCGCCGGCGACACGCCACCGCCCGCAGAAGCGCCGGCAGGAACTGGCATTGCCGGCCTGATGGACCAACTGGACCGCGCTTCCGCGCCGCCCAAGCCCGCCGCCAAGCCTGGGGATGCCCCACCCGCTGCGAAGCCCGGCGACAAGCCTCCGGTGACGCCTCCCGCGGCAACGCCTCCTGCTACGCCACCTAAGGACGAAGAACCCGACTGGACGAAAGCGCCGCCGAAGTGGCACAAGATTTACGAGGGCCACAAGCAGAAGACCGCGCAGCAGATTCAATCCCTCGAAAGTAAAATCAAGCAGCTTGAAACCAAGCCGTTTGAGCAGGCCGGCGATGCCGCCCGGCTGAAGGCCATGGAGCAACAGCTTGAACAGTTGAAAGGCGAATCCACTACCGCGAAGCAGGAGCTTGCCCGGCTGGACTTCCGCCGCAGTGACGAATACAAGCAGCGCTTCGTTGTTTTCGAGGACCATCCGGGGCATGGCCGCGGCGCGGGCGCGGAATACTGCGCTGTATGCGGCGGCTTGGTCGGCAGGAAGCTTGTCCAGTTGTGCTGTGACCTTTTCGATTTCTTCAAAACCCTGACGGAGCAATTCCGTTGCTTCGGGATCGTCGGGGTTTTCGCTGAACCATTTCCCGTACTTGGGATTTGCCTTCGCGGGAAACCAGCTTGCGACTAATGCAAAAATAAAGTTTGCATTCGTTGTTACCCTGAATTAAGGGTAACGGCAGTCAGTATTTTTTTATGAAGAACACAAGCACGCACCTGGGACTGGTGCAAGTTGAACCGCAGTCCTACGAAGTCACCGTCGCAACGACCGCCACGCCCCTCGTGCCTGCGGCCATCACGGTCACGAAATACCGAGCGCTACCCATCGGGTTGGCGTTCATCATCGGGGCGGGAGAGTTGACGAGTTCGGGCACGGTCGCCACCGTGGCGCACACCGCCCACGGATTCAAACCGGGCGACATGGTCAATATTCTCGGCTGCACGCAAACCGAGTATAACGGCCTGTTTCGAGTGGAAACCGTGGCCGACGCCAACACCTTCACCTACAACTTTGCCTCAAGCACCACCTCGCCTGCCACCTCCACCACGCGCATGGTGGCTTGCAAGCAGAGCGCCATCGGCTTGAAGGGCGATCTGGAGCTGACGTTCACCGCCGGTCACGTCAAGCGGTGGCTCAAAGCTGGAACAGTCATTTCAGTTACCGGGTTTGGCACCACGCTGGCGCTGAACAAGAAATACCGGGTCAAGTCGGTGGATTACACCGCCAACACCGCCCTGCTCTACGCGCCCGAGATCAACGATTTTTCCGTCTGGTCCACCCTGACCACCGAGGCCGCAGCGGCGGCGATGGATGTTCATGGGCAGCGCTTCATTATCCGAGTTCCGAGCGCGGGGGCGACCATCACAGTTGGGCCAAATCTGAACAGTCTCGCGGTGCCGTATGGCTATCGCCTGACGGTGGCGGCGGACGCGGAGCGTGAGTTTATCGCGCCGTCTGGGGCGAAGTGGGACATGGCGGACTGGGGCGCAACGGTCGCCTCATCCACCCAGGTAGTCCAAATCTATGTCGTATGACCACGGATTACACGCCGCAGCAGATCGACGAGTGGAGGCTGCAACAGGATTACCGGCGACTGGAGGCCGATCGTTTTTGCGTCGCTTGGTCAACCTGTTTCGTGCCGACCCCGCCAAAGCGGTCGGGATACGAAGTGATTCGCGGCGGTTACAAACGCAAAGCCATGCTACCGAAAACCTGAACTGGACTATCGACCCAAAAAACCCACCCCCATACGAAGGACAAATATGACACCAAACGCCAAACTCATTTTCAGCGCCACCACTGCTTTTGTCATCGCCGCCGGCGGCTCAGTTGTCGTCGTGGCTGGCTCTGGCAATGCGCTCAACTCCACCGTTTACATCCTCTCCGCGATCGTGGGCGCGATTAGCGCGGCGAAGGACATTCGGAGCTTTCTCCAGATTCCCCCAGTAGAAACCAACGACCTAAACACACCCATCAAACCCAAATGAAATACACCGCAAAACTGTTCACCTACTCATGGGCTGCCGGAGTCCTCTGCATGGCCCTAATTGTCGGCTGCACCACCGTTACCTCGACCAATCCCGATGGAGAGACGGTGACCAAGAACGTGCCCGATGTGCCGCGCATTGCCGCCTTCACCAAGGAAGCGGTGACCATCGGCGTCAGCGAGGCGCTCCTGGCTAATCCGCAATGGCAGCCCTATTTCGCCACCTGCCACCAGCAGCTAACCGTGCTGGAAGGGGAGGACGCCATCACAGTCGCCTCCCTGCTTAACGTCTTGTCGCAGTTGCCTGTCAAGGAACTGAACGGCCAGAACGCCCGGATTGCCTTCAGTTCCGCGCGGCTGGTGATTGTGGCGGCGGGATGGTCCGACGTGGGCAGCGAGCAGATGAAGCAGGTTCGACCCATCGTGGTTGCGATCCGTGAGGGGCTAGAGCTTGCAGGCGTGTTGGCGCAATGAGCCTACTCAAATCATTCGTTGCCGGATTCTTCGAAGCGCTGTTTTGGTGGGGCCAAAAGCAGGCTGACAAACCGAAAGTGACCATTGATGCAAACACACCGAAAGAGGTTCGCGATACTCTTAGCCAGTCTGCTGCTGACTGGATGCGCGACCAGGACCAGCGTCGTAATTGATTCCAGCTCGGACTGGGTGCGGCTAAGAAAGCCGGTCAAGGCGGATATTTCTACCTACCAAAACGGGACGTGGGTCGATTCAGGGAAGGCGACATTGCCCGCTGGATCGTTTGTCGGCCCCGGCCCCAAGCGGTAGCTGATTATGCCAAAAAACACCGCCCGAAACATCCTAGCCACCACCGAACTGCAAGAGTCGATCCACCGCATCAAGGTGGAAAACCGCGACCTGCGAAAGCAGCTCGACACTGCCCTTCAATCCCGCCAACTCGACCGTAACTATGAGAGCTTTGTCACGGCTTGCCTGAGCGCGCCGCGGAAGCCGCCGCGCTGGACCGAGGCTCGGGCCGCTGCCAAGCGCAAGGGCAACCACGAGGTCGTGCCGGTGACGAACTTCTCCGACTGGCATCTGGACGAGACGGTGCGCCCCGAGGAGGTCCAGCACAAGAACGGCTACAACCGTCAGATCGCCGAGCGCCGGCTCAAGCTCTACTTCGACAACGTCACCAAGGTCGCGCGCAATTACGTCAGCGGGTTCTCCTATCCCGGCATCGTCGTGAACATGCTGGGGGACAACTTCAGCGGCAACATCCACGAGGAACTCAAGCGCACTAATGCGGCCACCATGATGGCCTCGCTTCTGCACTGGATTGACCCCGTTAAGGCCGGACTGCTGAAGCTGGAGCGGGACTTTGGCGCGGTGTGGATCAACGGCGTGGTGGGCAACCACGGGCGCAACTCGATCAAGCCCATCGCCAAATTCAGAGCCCAGGACAATTTCGACTGGCTGTTCATGCACCTGCTCCGGCGCGAGCTTGAACTCAGCGGCGCAAAGAACATCCATTGGAACATTGCCGAGGGGCACAAGACGCAGTTCAGCATTTTCGATACGAAGTTCATCGCCTCTCACGGCGATGAGTGCAAGGGCGGGTCGGGCATCGCCGGGATGTTGAGTCCGCAACTCATCGCATTCGCCAGAATGAAGAAGAAGTACGACTTCGACATCTGGCTGCTCGGCCACTGGCATCAACTCGGCGCGTATCGAGGCATCCGCGTTAACGGAGCGGGCAAGGGCTATGACGAGTACGCCGAGATCAGCAACTTCGATTTCCAGCCTCCATGTCAGGACTTCTTTTTGGTCGCGCCCCGTCACGGCGTCATTGCCAGCTGGCCCATCTTTGTTCAGTGCCCAGATGAACCTTGGGCAGCCAAACCGACGACGGCCAAGCCGTTCAGCGTATGAGACAAACCGCTTCACTTCGCGTCAAGCTGGGCCGCGCCAACGTCCAGAAACCAGCGCCCGGGATGCACCCGATGGAATGGTGGGCCGCCAAGGATGGGTTGTCGTATCCCCGCATGGGCGCCATTGTGCGCGGCTTGATTGCCCGCGGTGCGATGCGCGTGCGGCATTACATCATTCGCACCCCGCAGCGCGTCATGCCAGTGCCACACTACGGACTGACAGCAAAGGGTAAGCGGCTATGAGTGATGCGGTCGCCCCAACACCCCTGCCGACCGAGCAGGAACGGATGCAGAACCTCGCGGAAATGCACGGGATTCCGAAGGATGGCCCACTCGCGCGCGGGCTTCAGAAGTACCATGGCGTCACGATGATGGACACCATGCGATTGATGTCCGTAATCAACTCGCAGCAGACGGTTCAGATTTCAGCGCAGGTTGATGCGATCAACGCGGAGTTGGACGCCAAGATGCGGGCGCATCGCAACCCGGCAAACCCGGAAGAGTTTATTTACAAGCCAATTACCCCCGCCGAGGAGTTGATGCTGCGGGAGGATCGCGGGCGACTGTTGACCATCCAAATTCAGCAGCACAATCAGAAGCTCAAGGAGGTGGCGCTGGAGATGCAGGCCGCCAAGATGGGCCAGGGCGAAGGCAAGAAGAAGCGCAAGCCGGGCTTTTCACCGATGGAGATTGAAGGGGGTGGGGAGTGACCATAAGCCCGGAAATAAATTACGCCGACATCGAGCTGCTGATCGAGAAGCTGTCTCTGCAAACGCGCGAGCTTCAAGCGATCGGCGCGGCCATGGGCAATACCACACTGGTTCTGTTTGTGCCCAACGGAAAGCGATTCGAGGTGGAGGAACGGTTTCACGGCTACCTGACTTACAAGTTCGGGTTTGACCCGACGCCGATGCCATGGCGGGAATTCAAATACCTTGGCAATGCGGGCAAGATGAGCGTGTTTGAATTTCCTCACGTTCAGCTCCGAGTCGCTCTGACTGATGACGAGGTGTTGCAATGAATCGACGATCCTTTTTCACCAAGCTTGGGCTGGCCGCAGCCACGGTAGCCATTCTGCCCAGCGCGGTGACTTACGCGCGAAAATGGATGCTTTGGGAGATAGACTGGGAGTGCTCTCTCACCCGAGCCTCCATTCAGCCTTTTTTTCCAGAGGAATTTTGGCGTCAGACCGTGTGCGTATCTCGTCACCGAAGCGAGGAGTATGTGAAAGCACTGGAAGGGGTTTTTCGATGAGCGACCACGCTCGCCCGTCGCCAGACACGGAGATTCCGTTTGAGATCCCGCTCCCAGAGGAGTTCGAGATACCGCCACCGCCAAAGTCGCCACCCTCCAAGACTGCCAAGGATTCGGAGTTCTGGAGTCCGGACCTGAACCCGACGCAGCAGATGATCTTTGACGACCCCAGCAAAGACGTTCTGGGTTATGGGGAAAAAGGCAGCGGGAAGTCGATTGCGTTCGGGCACAAATGCGTGCGCCACGCCTACGAGAACGCCAATGCGCTCGTTCTGGTTATCTCGCCATCGATGCGGACAGGCAACGAAGGCATCTGGTTCGATCTGGAAACCCTGATTCTGCCCCAGTGGAAGGAGGGTATCGACCTGGAATACACCCATTCCATGCTCGATCCGAACACCAAGGACCGGCATCGCTGGGTTTTGAACCGTTTCGGCGGCTGGTCCAAGTTGCTGCTCATGTCCGTGCCCTACTGCCAGCAGGTGCAGAACCGCGTCAAAGGCCCAGCGCCGTC